>DASZCJ010000314.1:0-7644 GCA_035943155.1 Xanthobacteraceae bacterium
ACCTACATGTTCGGCAGCCTGGACAACTTTCCACTGCTTGCCGTGCCGTTCTTCGTTCTCGCCGGCGAGATTATGGGCCGCGGCGGCATCGCCAATCGCGTCGTTACCTGGGTTGTTTCGATCATCGGCGGCGTGCGCGGCTCGCTCGCAGTGACGACGGTCGCCTCATCGGAATTATTCGGCGCGATGGCGCATACTTCGGTCGGCACCGTCGTCGCCATCGGCCGTTTGCTGTTTCCGTCATTGACCAAGCACGGCTATTCCGAGCGCTTCGCCGTCAGTCTGATTACCTCATCCGGCGCGGTTGCCGTGATCATCCCGCCGTCGATTTCGATGATCCTTTACGCGATGACGGCCCAGGTGTCGGCGATCAAACTGTTTACCGCCGGCATATTGCCGAGCGTTTTGATCGGCATCGTCGACGCCGTTTATGTGCTCATTTATGCGCGCATCAAGATGGTGCCGCTGTCCTCGCCGGCGCGCTGGAAGAATATCTGGGCTTCCACCAAGGAAGCGAGCTGGGCGATCGGCACGATTGTCGTGATCTTCGGCGGCATCTATGGCGGTGTGTTCACGCCGACCGAAGCCGCCGGCGTTGCCGTCGTTTATTCGCTGTTCGTCGCAATGTTTATCTATCGCGAAGTCGACTTGTCCGAACTATGGCGCATCATCGTCAGTTCGGTCATGCTGATTTCGCAAATCCTGATCATCGTCACGGGCGCCGGGATTTATTCATGGCTGATGACCACAAGCGGCATTCCGCAGAACCTGATCAATGCCGTCAGCGCGCTGCACTTGCCGCACTGGCAAACGCTGTTGTTCGTCAATGTCGGATTGTTGCTGGCCGGCAGCTTTCTTGAACCGCCGGCCGCGATCCTCATTCTCACGCCGCTACTTCTTCCGGTGGTCGAAGCCGCCGGCGTCAACGCGCTGCACTTCGGCATCATCATGGCGGTGAATTTGAGCATCGGGCTTTATATGCCGCCGTTCGGGCTGAACTTGTTCGCCGCGCGCGCCATTTTCACCGTGCCCATGGGCACGATCTATCGCGGCGTGCTGCCGTTCATCGCGGTTAATTTCTAGGCGCTGTTGGTGATTACCTACGTGCCGGCAATCTCGATGGTGCTGATCGGCGCAGCGCGGTGAACAAGTCCGGCCTTGACGAACAAGCTACACGACATTTTTGTTGAAATAACTCGAGCCCCAGATCACCAATACCCAGATCGCGAACAGAATTGCCAGCGCTATGACGACTTCCATCGCGTTCCCTCCCTTAAATCTCCGTCCGCGGTCGCTCCGAACTTGTGCCGACTTCAATCGGTGTCCCGCGGCGTGGCGATTACGCTATCGGCGTCAGCGCAGCGCCGGGTCAATTCGGCCTGCAAGCGCTCTGCCTCCTCTTCCATTCCCATCCAGCGCAGCTTGCGAATGCGTTTGACGAGATCGTTCGCTCCGCTCTCGCTTTCCGGCGGATCATGAGACTTTGGCTGTTGGAGCGTCATTGGCATGAACGTTCCTCCCGGATACTGGTTTGCTTTTTCGTTTTCTTTCGTGCGCGACGGTCCCAACCGATGGCCGGGCAGATCTTGCCTGAATCTTCCGCCCCGCCGCACCGTTAGCTTTTACCGATCGGCAGTCTTGCGCAAGAGCACAGGGGTGCGCCGCAACATATTGCGGCGAAAGCTTGACTAGTGTCCCGATTCCGAAGTTCGCACGCTTTACCGGCACGCCCTCATGCGAACTTCGGAATCAAAAGGGGCACTAGCAGGTATCCAATTCTAGTGCGGTTTTTGGATTTGAAGTTCCTATAAGAGCTTCCGACTGAAGTGTAGGAACTTCAAATCCACCGCACTAGCGGCCGGCGATCTCGATAGCGGCGGTCGTTTCCTGCACTGCCGTTTCCTGCACAGTGTGCCGGATCGTCCGGCGCGGCGTCCGCAATGTTTCCGCAATAAATGCATCGACGTCGCGCAGCACCGGAACAAGAAATCGTAGAAATGGGGCAACTGCCGCCATGATGACGAAATGCCCGACGTGACGGTAGGTCAGCACTGTTGCAGCATTGCCGGCGGCAACGAGTCGTGCGGCCAGACGTGTGGAATTGCCAGGCTCCACCAGCCGGTCGCGGCCGCCGGTCATCAACAAGGCTGGCGGCGCGCCGGGCGAAACATGAAAGATCGGTTGCGTCTCGGGCCGATCAGTGCCGCCGAAAATCACTTTGAGTTTTTTATTGTCGCGCAGCGGCAACGGCATCAAGTCGTAAGGTCCGGCGAGACCGATCAATCCAGCGATGTCGCGGCGCGGATTGAGGCCGACCTTACCCAGCCAGCGGTCGTCGATCGACAGCATGGCCGCCATATGTGCGCCTGCCGAGTGACCCTTTAAGAACAGTTTGTCCGGATCGCCGCCAAAGCGCGCGATGTTGTCCTTGACCCAGCGCACGACGAATGCGCCGTCGTCGAGGAAATCGGGGTAACAGACTTCCGGATAGATGCGATAGTCCGGAACCACCGCAACGTAGCCGCGCCGCGCCAGCGCCTTGGCGACGTAGCGATAGAGCTCCTTATAGCCGCTTTGCCAGGCACCGCCGTAAAAAAAGATGACAACCGGTGCGGCAACCGCATTGCGCGGTCGACAGACATCAAGCCTATGCCGCGAATGCTCTGCGTAGGCGATCGAGTGCGTCAACTGAATGCCGAGGACCATCGCCGCGGACATGTAAGTCGTGCTTCCGACCAAATCATGGCGTTTCAGCGTGGCACGGCGCTGCGCGCCGCAGCCGACGAGAACGAAACCGATACTCGCGGAACCCTGCGCCCGCAAAGGCGTTAATTGAACGCTCGCCAGATCGGGCGCCGAGGCAAAAGGCAGCCTCGGGTTCTTGAAGTGCATTCAGCGTTCCAGGCGACCTCATCTCAACGCACTGGAGTAGCGTTCTACTCGGAGCGGCCTTGATGGTGTTTTCTCTCCTTGCGTATTTTTTCTCGATGGTGACCGCTTTTGCAGTGGTGATGACAGTTCTCGTCGGCTTCGGTGATTCGCAATTGCGCTCAAGCCGTCTGCGCTATCCGGCGGTCGCGGAGGTTGTGAACATCAACCGCGATGCGCTTGCCGAAGCGGAAAAAGCCAAAGAGGCGCAAAAGGCGGCGGAGGCCAAGGCTGCCGAGGAGCAAAAAGCTGCCGAGGCGCGGGAAAACGCCAAAAAACTTGCCCGCGCCAAACTCCTGCGCGAACGCAAGCAAGCCATGTTGGCGCGCCTGCAGCAGCAGCAGCGCGAGCAGGGCGGAAACTCATTGGCGTTCGGCTATGCTGAACCGTTCTCCTCCGACGGAGCAGGGTTATATTCGTTTGCGCCGCGGTACGACCGCTGATTTCCGGCTTTCGTCGCCGGCGGCCGTTGCTGACGCATAGTTTTTCGTCGCCGGCGGCCGTTGCTGACGCATAGTTGAAATTTCGTATTTTATTTCACCGGCGCCGCATCGGGAATGAAGCGGCTGCCGAACACCGGTTCTTTATGTGGTGTTGGCGGTAATTGCCACGCGCCGGTCGAAGGCGGCCGCACTTCGGCATCGACGTGTACGTCAAGCACGAATGGCTTGTTCGCCCGGATGGCGTGTTCCAGCGCGCCGGCGAAATCCTCCGATTTGCTCACCGTAAGCGCATCCACGCCGCTGGCCTTCGCCCAAGCCGCGAAATCGGGATTGTACGGTTTCTTGTTGGCGCCCTGATGGAACATGGTGCCGTGTTCGCGACCGCCAAACATTCCCAGCTGGATATCGCGGATCGAAACCCAGCCGAAATTGTTCCAAATCACCCACACCACTGGAATGTTGTATTCGACCGCGGTGCAGAGCACATGGGGAACCATGGTGAAGCAACCATCGCCGGTTACCGCCACAACCGGCCGATCCGGCGCGGCAAGCTTGGCACCCAATGCGCCGGCGGCGCCGAATCCCATGCCGGAAAAGCCCCAGGAATTGAGCATCGTTTGCGGTCGGCGCGCCTTCCAGAATTGCATGTACCAATTGTGACTGACGCCGACATCGCAACAAATGATCCCATCCGGCGGGATGACCGACTGGCAATCGGCCACCACGCGCTCCGGTCGCATCGGACTGCAATGCAGTGCGAAATTTGGCTGGACGAATTCGTCCCACACCGCACGCCATTCGGCGATCTCAGCGAGCCACGGTTTGGTTGCAGATCGCATGGCATGATCCGCACCGCGCTGTCCAAGCTCGGTAAGCAGCTGGCGCAAGAATGTGCGTGCGTCGGCCAGCAGCGAAAGGTCGGGCGGATAATTGCGCCCGAGTTCGACCGGATCGATGTCGACGTGGATGAGCTTGGTGGTGGGGAAATTCCAGGAATAGCCAGGCAGCCACGACGAGGCCGAGCGATCGTCGAACCGCGCCCCGATTGCAATCACCAGATCGGCGCGGCGTCCGGCCTCATTGGCTGGAAAGGCGCCGTTGCGGCCGATAAAGCCGAGCGACAGCGAGTCTGCCATGTCGATGCAACCCATGCCGTTCGGCGAGGAGATCACCGGGATACCGAGAGTCTTGGTGAACTCGGTCAATTCACGACTTGCTTCCGACAGCGTCACGCCGTGCCCGATGAAGATTACCGGACGCCGCGCAGCAAGGATCATCGCGAGCGCCCGTGAAACCTCCTCAGGCGAGGCCCCGCTTCGCTGCGCGTTGAGCGGCGCGGCCGGCGCCGGCACTTCCACTTCGTCTTCTTCCTGGAAGACGTTGAAGGGCACGTCGAGGTTTACCGGCCCTGGCCGGCCCGCGAGCATCGCCGTCATCGCTTGCCGCAATGCCAGCGGCAGCATATCGACTCGGGTCGGTTGGAAGCTGCGCTTGACCACCGGCCGCACGATATTGACGAAATCGGCCTGATAGTGGCGATTGATTTCCTGAAACGGACTGCGGTTGAATTGTGAGGTCGGCACGTTAGCAGTGATCGCCAACAGCGCCGAAGAGTCGCTCAGTGCGCAGGCGAGCGGCATGATGATGTTGCATGAACCCGGCCCACACGACGTTAGTGTTGCGACCGGCTCGTGGCGGACGCGAAAATAAGCGTCGGCCATATGCGCGGCGACTTGCTCGTGACGCGGCGAGATAAGCTTAATGCGGTCGCGCGCCTGGTAGAGCGGATCGAGCATGCCGACATTGCCGTGGCCGCAAATTCCGAACACGTAAGGAATACCGTTGGCTATCAGGTACTCGGTGATCAGCTCGGCGCCCTTCATGCGTGGCATCGTTCACCTGAATCGGTTGCTGACGGCTTGCTGGTTAATGTGCTGGCGTAGCGCAGCTCCAGTCATGATAATCACTCTACGTGACACAAGCGAGAGCTGCAGCGGCAACAAACGTGCGATGCCGGAATCGCCGGCGTTCATAATATCCATTTACCCGGCCGCTTGATCGCGCAGCCCGGACTGCTGCAGCAGCGGATAAGTCACATCGCGGAATTCGCGCATCCCCTCGATGTAGCGCGGCCAGGACAGCAGCACGCCATCGAGTCCGATTTTGGACAAGATGGCGAGCCCTTCGACGATCTGCTCGGTGGTGCCGATGAGCGGGAAGCCGCCCCAGCCGGCGATCATCATCTCGGCCATAGCGTCGCGGCGCTCTTGCGGATAGTCGCGCTTGTTAATCTCTGCCGCCATCGTATCGATGACATTGCGGGCCGCGACCCAATCGCCTTTTTCGTGCACATAATAATGATAGAAATCGCGCGCCTCCTTCTCGGTTTCGGCTTGCACGATCGTGGCGTTGCTCCACACCCGCACCTCGCGGCCGTAAGTTTCGCGTGCGAGCTTATGGTAGGCGGCGACATGCGCCGTATTGGTTGCGATATCGTGGGAGCGGATATTGGTAAAGACCAGATCGCAGTGCTGGCAGGCGAAACGGCGCCCGCGCTCCGACGAGCCGGCATTCATGATGACGGGATACGGCTGCTGGATTGGTTTCGGCTGCAAGTAACTGCCTTTCATGCGATAGAACTTGCCCTCGAAGTCAAACTTCTCGTCGTCCTGCCATAGCCGCTTGACGATCGTCAGCCATTCCTCGGCGCAAGCGTAACGGTCCTCATGCTCGAGTAGCGAGACCCCGAACATCTCCATTTCCGGAAAGTTCCAGCCGTTGACGACATTGAGCGTGTAGCGGCCGTTCGAGATGTGATCGATGACGGTCGATTGCTTGGCGGCGACGATCGGGTGATTGAGCGCGACATGCGCAGTCGAGATCACGCCAGAATGCCGTGTCGCTGCGGCAATGCCTGCGGCCCAGGTGAAGGTCTCGAAGCCCGGGCCTTGTGGATCGGTGGCGCCGCCGAAACCGCGCCAGCGCGCCACCGGCACCAGTGCTTCGAATTCCATCGCGTCGGCGAGTTGCGCGAGCGCAACCGTGTTCGGCCAAGTGATTTCCAACCGGCCGTCGAGGTCCGACATCACACAGCCGGAGTCGAGATTGGTCTGGAACGTGCCGAGTTTGAGCTTACGCGAACCGAGCGCTGGATTGACATCGCGCCGGTCTCTTTGATGGGGCCTTGGCGTCATCCCCGCGTCCGGCAGTTTGTTAACGACGCCGCTTCGCGCGGCGCACGAGATAATCGAAGTTGATGGTGAATTGCTCAGGCTGGGTGATGGCCGCCTTTAGTTTCTCGATGTCGGTACGCGAAAATTCCGGCGCCGGATCACCCGCCGCCTCGACCAGCAATTGTACCATCGCGCCGTTCTCCAGCATGATCGTGCCGATCACGGCTTCCGCGATTGTGGCCCCAGTCACGACGACGCCGTGATTTTTCAACAGCACTGCTCGACCTTGACCAAGCGCCCGCGCTACTCCTGCGCCCATCGCATGCGTGCGAATAAGATTGATCGTATCGGTATAAGTGCCGAGCGCATCATGAAACAGCGCGCCCGGCTGGCTATAACATTTAAGCGTTCGTCCGGTTGCTGACAGCGCGATCGAATAAGTCGGATGGGTGTGAATCACGCAATTGACGTCCGGCCGGGCCTTGAAAATTTCCGAATGGATATAGACCTCGCTGTGCCGGCGCGCGCTACCGGCGACCACGTTGCCGTCCAGATCAATAGTGAGGATATTCTGCATCGTGATCTCGTCGAGCCCGATGCTATGCGCCTTCATGAAAAACAGGTTTGGATTATCCGGAAGACGAAACGAAATGTGCCCGCGGGTAAAGTCATCCTGGCCTTGGGCGACCAGCACTTTCCCGGCCACAATCAGCTGCTCTTTGATGGCTTTGTGAGCTGCTTGCTTGCCTCCCCCGTTACCTCGGCTAAACCTGCTCTTTGCGCTTTTGCTTTTGGCCATTGCCCTCACCCAACGTCACATGCGCGCGCAACAGAACAGGGAATTCAGACGGCCTCAAGCAAAAAATAAGAGGGCAGCGCCGGACCGGCGCCGCCCAATTCTATGCCGCAGCGGGGGTTTTTCCCGTCCGCGGGCTCTGTTCTTGAAGCTGCCCTAGGCGGCCCTACGGTTGATTTGGCCTTCCGCCATTTCGGTCAGTTTCTTGTCGGTCGCCTTCTCCTCGTCCAGCGTCTGGTTGAGAAGTGTCGCGGCATCGTTGCGACCGAGCTGCTTGGCCCAAGCGATCAGCGTTCCATAACGC
>DASZCJ010000315.1:0-2339 GCA_035943155.1 Xanthobacteraceae bacterium
ATCCTGCTCTCGGAACGCGACGCCGCCCGCATTACCGCGTTTGCCGAGACTATTCGCAAGGCGCTGCGCGCGCCGATTACATTCCGTGACCGCGAGATATTCCTAACCGCTTCGATCGGGCTCGCACTCGGCGGCGGCGAACCGCAACACGCCGAAGACGTGCTCAAGGACGCTGAGCTCGCGATGTACCACGCCAAGCGCACCGGTGGCGACCGCATCGACGTATTCAAGGACGCGATGCGGGCGCAAAAATCCGATCGGCTGTCGCTGGAATCCGATCTGCGCCGCGCGCTTGAACGCGATGAAATCGCTATCCTTTATCAACCGGTCGTCCGGCTTGAAGATCGTTCGATCGCAGGTTTCGAGGCGCTCGCCCGCTGGAACCATCCAAGAATGGGCCGGCTATCGCCTTCCGAATTCATCAACATCGCCGAGGAAACCGGACTGATCGTCGAGCTTGGTCTGTTGGTTCTCGACCGCACCGCGCGCCAGCTCAGCGCCTGGCAGCGCACGGTGCGTCACCGCGAGCCGTTGTTCGCCAGCGTCAACGTCTCGTCGCGGCAACTCTTGCGTCACGATCTCATTCAGGATCTGCGCACGGTGCTTGCGCGTGCGCCTTTGACTCCCGGGTCGCTGAAGCTGGAAATCACGGAATCGGTGGTGATGGAAAACCCCGAACACGCTGCGCAGCTCCTGCATCGGATCCGCGAACTTGGCGCTGGCCTCGCACTCGATGATTTCGGCACTGGCTATTCGTCGTTGGCCTATTTGCAGCGTTTTCCGTTCGACACGATCAAGATCGACCAGTCATTCGTGCGTATGTCGGCGAAAGGCACGCGCCCGGTGATCCTGCGCTCGATGATCGCGCTTGCCCACGATCTCGGAATGGATGTGGTCGCCGAGGGCGCCGAAACCGATTCCGACGCCGTCGAACTGTTTCAGCTTGGCTGCGAATATGCTCAGGGCTTCGTGTTCGGCGAACCGATGAGCGCCGAGCGGGCGCGGGCGCTGCTCGAGCCGGAATCCCCGGGCGTCAAGCATCAAGAATCGGGGATCAGGACGAAGGTGTTCTGAAGCGCTTCTGATTCCTGATTGCCGATCCCTGATCCCTGTTACGCGTGCCCTGCTTCGCTCGACAGCATGCCGAGATCGATCCCGAGTTTTCTCAAAGCTTTGTCGTATTTGCGACCGGGATCCGATCCAAAAATAAGTTCGGCGTCGGCCGCGCAGTGCAGCCAGCCGTTGCCCTGAATTTCGGTCTCAAGCTGGCCGGGCGCCCAGCCGGCATAGCCGAGCGCGAGGATTGCGCTCGCCGGTCCGTCGCCACGCGCGATCGCCTTGAGAATGTCGATGGTCGCAGTGAGACAAATGCCGTCGTCGATCGGCAGTGTCGAGTTTTCAATGAAAAAATCGGCCGAATGTAAAACAAAGCCGCGCTCGGTTTCGACCGGTCCACCGCGCATTACTTTGACACCACCGGCGCTCGTCGGCAGCCTTATGACATCGGTCGCCGGAATAACATTCAGCTTCACCAGAAGGTCGGAGAAATTAATATTTGCCGCTGGGTGATTGACGACAATGCCCATCGCGCCTTCAGACGAATGCGCGCAAACGTAGATGAGCGAACGGGCAAAACGATCATCCATCATCGCCGGCATGGCGATAAGCATTTGGCCGTCGAGATAACCTCGGCGTCTGCCTTTGCCGGATGCACTCTTGCCGGATGTACCGCGCGGCGTCTTCATAATGGAAGGTTAGCCCATCGATCCGGAATTGCAAACGAATGGCGGCGCAAAAAGTTCACCTTATTCCCCTCGCCATAATTTAAGTTCATTCAAGTTCCTCGCGAATGTCGCGAGAAAAAGCGTTTCCCGGCGGATGATCGGCGCGCAAAAGTAATGCGACAGCCTGCACCGGTCGCGCCGCGTCGGTCACGATCATGTCAGTGGCGCTTGTACATACTTCGCCGTAGAGAACGGCAATGAAATGGAGTTACAAAATACCGCTGACGCTCCTGGCTATGCGCGCGCGCACCGCGTGTTCGATGCTGCGGCTTATCGCGCCGCTGCCGGTTGCCGCTCTGATTTGGCTGCCCGGCATTGCTTCCGCACCGGGCCAGGATGCCTCGAACTGGGATGCGCAGACCCACACCGCATCGCGGCTGATCGCCGGCGCCGCGAGCAAAAGCCAGGAAAGCAAAAATAACGTAAGCAAAAATCAAGAAAGCAATTCTCTTGATGGCAAAAGTGACGATGGCGCTTTTTTGCGCGCCGGAATCGAGATCAGGCTCGCGCCAGGATGGCAAACATATTGGCGCGATCCGGGCGATTCTGGAGCGC
>DASZCJ010000316.1:0-7706 GCA_035943155.1 Xanthobacteraceae bacterium
TGCCTCGCCGGGCCGCCGTAAAGCAAGGATAGCGCGAGCTGATGCAGCTTCCCGCTCATTCCCGCGTAAGCGAGAATCTGGAGAAGCTGTCGAAACGCCAAAGATTGCTGGGCCCCCGCGGCAGGGCCGATCGGGACGGCCGCCTTAGAAAAGCAAAAGCCCGGGTCATGCCCGGGCTTTCCCCTCGCCGCTAAAACTTCGCAGTAAGTCGGCGATCGCGTTTCGCGCAGGATCGGATCAAGCGACCTTGCTGAACGCTCTGTTCATGCCGCTCTTGATCGGCTCGGCGGTGTCGGTGGCGACCTTTTGCGCGAGCGCGGTAAGTTCCTTGCCCTGCTCGGTGTACGCCTCGAACTGCTTGCGCGCATGGACGCTCGACAGCTCGATCACTTCCGACAGCGTCTTCGCGGTGATCAACTCGCCGGCAAAATCGAACGCGGCGTTGGTGTTCACACGCGCCGCCTCGATGACCTTGAGGCCGTAATCGGAAGCGCCTCGGGTTGCCGTCGAATAGGTGGTCTCGAGCACATCGGTGGCCTCTTCGGCCGCCGCCTTCATCTTCTCGTAGGTGTCCTTGCACTGCGCGACGCCGCGCTCGGCGAATTCACGGAATGCTGCCGGCATTTCGACCTTCGGAATCTCGAACTTCGGGATTTCGAATTTCGGCATTTCGAATGCGCCGGTCGATGGCTTGCTTGTCTTCATTTTCGGGGGAGTTGTGGTTGTGGCTTCCGCCATGACACGATCCTTGATGTCGCTCTTCACTTGTGGGGCTGTCTCACTCACGGAGAATTTTTTTGCTTGTGGCATCGCCGCCCGTTGCACGCTGCCTCTATGTCCATTGTCCCGGGCCATACGCCTTACGCTTTAGCCCAAGCATTTCCGTAGCCTTATATAGCACTCATTTTGGTGCATTGCAACAGAAATTATTGCAATGCACAAATAAGCCTAACGGCTTGGAGATGCGATAGTTTTAGGCCGCTATGACGATTGGCGGGATTAGGTCTTAGGCTTCGCAGCATCGACCACAATTTTGGCGGCACTTTGACCAAGGTCCTGGACTTGGGTTGAAAGCGCCTGCATTTGCCGGCTTAAAAATTCCGACTGCAGACCTAAAACCTCGGCGCCGTCTTTCGCCTTCATGAGTTTTTGGGCGAAATCGAAGGTCGCCTCGACGTTCTGCTCGGCATAAGACATCGACTTCTGGGCGATCTCGGTGGCGCCGCTCTGCGCGGCCCGGGCGCTTCCTTGGAATTGGCTGACGGCCTTGGTGGCCGCCTCGACGAAGCCTTCGAAAGCTTGACGCGCCTGCGCCACGCCGCGCTCGGCAAATGCACGCATTTCACCGGGCATCGCGAATTGCTCAAATGGATCCTTGGCCATGGTACGCTCCTTGTTTCGGGTTTCCTTATCAGTCCAATTGCCAGTCCCATTGCCAGCCCGAGGCCGGCGGCGATCGGAACCAGATGGCCGAGCGCCTCTGACACCCATGCTGTTCGCCGATAGCAGTTAAGGTTATCCCGGGTTCTCGCATTAGGCCACGGCCGGCTGGCATAGACGCTGCAAACGCCTCGGACTATTAAGAATCCCTGTAGCAACCGAGTTCCGTTAGCATGTCCACGGTGGGGAGTGAGCGTGCGGTGTTGCGGCACCCGCGATTGGCGTCGTTGGCGACGCGGGAGGGGCCGGCTTGGCTGTGGAGCGCCGACGGCTCGCGGATATTGTGGGCAAACGCCGCCGGGGCCGCGATTTTCGGCGCGGCAACGACAAGCGCCTGCGCCAAACGGCGTTTTCATGCGAGCGAGCTTCCCGCCGCCCAAGTGATCCGTCTCGCGGCGACGCTGCCGTCCGGCGGCCAAGAGCGCCTCGAACGATTGCGCGGCCTCGGTGGCGCAATGGGGCGGCCGCTGACCTGCATCTGTTCGCGCATCGTTGCCGAGGACGGCAGAGGCGCGGTGCTGATCGCGGCGGCCGAGCGAGCAGGGCCGGCGCTGACGCTCACCGAGCGGGTGCGCCGCCTGTTCGACGATGACGACGAAGCGATTGCGGTCTTTCTGCCCGATGGCCAGCTCTTCTACAGCAACGCCGCGGGACAGAAATGGCTTGGCGGCGCCACCGGGTTGGACACGCCTGGGCTTGAGACTGCCGCCACCGCCTTCTTAACCGGCACGGTTACGGAAAGCACGCGCGTGAACGGCGAGCCCTGCGAAGTTTTCGCTCTTCGTCTCGGCCAAGACTCCAGCACCGTTCTGCTCGTCATTATGCAGAAGCGGGCTGCGGCCCTTGCTACGCCAAATGCTGCGATCAAACCTGCGACCAGTGCTGGGCCCACGATGGCGCCAGGGAGCGAGAGGCCGGCCGCACCGGCTGCTGCAGGCGCAATCGCCCCGCAATCCCGAGGGCCGCGCCACCCGTTGCGCTTCGTCTGGGACATGGACGCCGATGGACGTTTCACCGTCGCTTCCGACGAATTTATCCAACTCGCCGGACCGCGCGCCGGCTTATTCGGCCGGCCGTGGCGGGAAATCGCCGCCACCCTGCAGCTCGATCCCAACGATCAGGTGATCCGCGCCGTAGCTACCCGCGAAACCTGGAGCGGCATTACGCTTTGGTGGCCGCTGGGCCCCGATCGAGAATCCGATCGGCGGCTGCCGATCGAACTGTCCGGGCTCCCCATATTCGATCGCGAATGCAACTTTCGCGGCTACCGCGGATTCGGCGTCTGTCGCGATCTCGGCGGTCGCGCGGACGCGCGCACCGAGCGTGAGCAGGAGACGCTCCGCGACAGTCCAGCAGCAGTCACCGATCAATCGGGCGATCGAGAACCGGCAATCGCTGATGCGCCGGCCGCGGCGGCGGCGCCGGCTGCGGCGACGCCACCGGACGCCGACCCGGCGAATGTCGTGCCGTTTCGGCCGGCTGCGCCGGCCGAGCCAAAGACCGCGCCGACTCTTAGCCCGGTCGAACGCAAAGCGTTTCGCGAATTGGCGCAAGAACTGACGTCACGGCTGCGTGGCGGACAAGCTCCCGCGCCAGTCGAGATCATTGAGGATGTGCGCCCAGCGGGCCAGGCGCGCAACGAACCGCGCGGTGAAGCGGTAAGCCAAGAAGCGCTGAACCAAGCAGTGCCAACCCAAGAAATGAGCCAACTGGAGCTTGCCCGGGTGTTGAGCCAAGCGCTCAACCAGGAGCCGAATGAAGATCTAAGCCAAGATTTGAACCGCGATCCGCACCAAGATTCGACTGAACATCCGCCAGAAAGTCCGAGCCAAGCGCCGAGCCAAGAACCGAGCCAAGCGCCGAGCGAAGAGCTAAGCGACGAGCAGCCCGAACCGGCCGTGTCTTCTGCCGGAATGGTCGCTGAGCAGGCTTTGCTCGATCGAATTCCGATCGGCGTTCTGGTCTACCGTTACGACCAGCTCCTTTACGCCAATCGGCATTTTTTGGATTTGAGCGGCTATGCCGATCTCGCCGCGATCGAAGTAGACGGCGGACTGAACAGACTGTTCGCCGAACCTGAACCTAGTGCCGAGGAGGCGCTGGCGGATACTGCCGACGCGCAGGCGCTGGCGATCGTGACGCAGCAGGGCGATCGGCTGCCGGTCGAGGGGCGGATGTTCAAAGTGCCCTGGAGCGGATCGCCGGCAATCGCGCTGATCATCACCACTAGCCAAGGTCGGCCTGGGCCAACACAGCAGACTCAGAGTGCAACTGAAGAAGAATTGCGCGATGCCAGGCGCGACATACTGCACGCCGCCTCCGCGAAGGCCGAATTCGTCGCCAAGATCAGCCACGATATCCGCACGCCGCTGACCGCCATCACCGGCTTTGCCGAAGCTATCATGGCTGAACGCTTCGGGCCGATCGGCAACGAGCGCTATCGCGAATATATCAAGGACATCCACGCTGCCGGCGCGCATCTGTCCTCGCTGCTCAATGACTTGCTCGATCTATCCAGGATCGAAACCGGACGCATCGAGCTGACCTTTGCCAATGTAAATCTGAACGATCTCACGCAGCAGTGCGTCGGCATCATGCAGCCGCAGGCAAATCGCGCGCGTCTGATCATCCGCACTGCATTGAGCTCCGGCCTGTCGCCGGTCATGGCCGACGAGCGGGCGTTGCGGCAAATCGTGCTGAACTTGCTGACGAATTCGATCAGGTTCACTGGCCCTGGCGGCCAGATCATTGTCTCGACGGTATTGTCCGATGCGCACGAGGCAGTACTGCGCGTACGCGATACGAGTGCCGGCATGAGCGAAAAGGATATCGAGGCGGCGCTGGTGCCCTTCCGCGACATCGCAACCGCGGCGAGTTGGGGCTCTGGCGGGAGCGGCTTCGGGCTGCCGTTGACCAAGGCCTTGGCCGAGGCCAACCACGCGCATTTCCGGATCAAAAGCGCGCCGGATGCCGGAACGCTGATTGAGATCGCGTTCCCGCCGAACCGTCTGGTTGCCGCTTAATTCCGGCGGACCTGCGCCTAACATCAGTTCCGTCGAGCTTTTGCCGAGATTGGCGGCGATGCTGGCGCACATGTATGCGCCAACCCAACTGCGCCGACTGGTCCGCGCTTTACTTCTTGTCGGCTTTGTCTTTGCTCCACTGGCAGGGCGCGCGGCTGACGTCGATTTGCTGCTGGTGCTGGCAGCCGACGTGTCCCGCAGCATCGATGCCGCAAAATTCCAGCTGCAGCGGGACGGATATACCGCCGCTGTCTCCGACTCGCGGGTGCTTGATACGATTCGCGCCGGCCGCACCGGACGGATTGGACTGACATTCATCGAATGGTCCGGGGTCAGTGCGCAGCGTGTGGTGGTCGATTGGATGGCGATTGGCGACGCCGCGTCGGCAAAGGAGTTCGGCGATCGTTTACTCGAATCGCCGCGCTCCTTCGCTGACCGCACCTCGATCAGCGGCGCCATCGAATTTGCCATGGCCCAGCTGGCGCGGGCGCCGTTCAGCGGGCCCCGTCAGACCATCGATATTTCGGGCGACGGCACGAACAATTCCGGCCGCGATGTAGCCGAGTTACGCGATCAAGCGGTGGCGAAGGGAATCACGGTGAACGGGCTCGCGATCCTTAGTGAAACTCCGCTGCCATGGAATCCGGAGCACACCAACCCACCCGGCGGTCTGCAGCACTACTACCGCAACACCGTCATTGGCGGCCCTGGCGCATTCGTCATGGTTGCAAAGAATTTCGATTCTTTTGGTGAAGCAATCATCAGCAAGCTCGTCGCGGAGGTTGCCCAAGCACAGGAACCGCTCTCACAGGAGCCCCGGCCGCAGCGGGCCGCGCGCTAAGATGGCCAAGGCGGCGAGCGTAGTTTTTGCTGCCGCCGCGCCCTCTTATTCGCCTCACGCATGCCTAGAAAGCACGCCTACAAGCCACGAAAGCGACACAGACACCCGCCATGTTCGCCCGCCATGTTTGCACGCTATCTGGGCCCCGGTATATTCCACGGCCCTCATAGCAAACGGTCCTCTCATAGCAATCGGAACAGCGTCCCGTGAACGCGGCCATTGGCACCAAACGCCTTGCAATTGCCGCCGCCCCTCTCATTGCGGCGGCTTTTGTTGCGCTCATCGGCTTTGCGGCGTTCTTGCCGGCTGCTTCGGTTCGGGACGCGGTAAAGGCGGAAATCCGCGCCGTGACCGGGCTCGATCCGGTGCTTGGCGATGACGTCTCATTATCGCTGTTTCCCTCCGGAAGCGTGCGCTTTCACAACGTGCGTCTCGCCAATGAGGCTGCCGGCGATCCGGTCGTCACCGCCGACGAACTGATCGCGCGGTTGCGATATTTTCCCTTGCTGGCGGGGCATATCGAAATCGCCGACGTGACGCTTGTTCGCCCCTTCATCAAGGTTGCTTTTTCGGCCGCCGGCGAGTCGAATTGGTCGGGCCTGATTTCATCGCTGGCGCGTGCGCTCGAGCCGCATTCGGATCGCACCGCCTCATTTTCGGAAATTGGCATTCAGAATGGCACGGTCATCGTTTATGACGGCGGCAGCGATGCAACCGAACGGCTGGAGGGCGTTGACTTTCAGGTTGCCTGGCCGTCGATTTCGCGCAGCTTCGGAGCCAACGGCCATTTCTCGTGGCACAACGAAAAAGTCGAGGCCAGCCTGACGCTGAGCGATTTTCTGGCGGCGCTGACCGGCGAGCGTTCAGGTCTTAAGGTCCGGCTGACTAGCGTGCCGCTCACGCTCGCGTTTGATGGTGCGGCGAGCGACGAGCCGACGCTGAAGATCCAAGGCACGCTTGGCGTCGAGGCGTCCTCGCTGCGCGAGGCGCTGCGCTGGATCGGCAATGATAAGTTACCGTTTGGCGGTTTTGGACGCTTTGCGTTACGGGCGCAAAGCGACATCGGCGGGCGCGTCGCGGCGCTCTCTAACGTCAATGTCGAGCTTGACGGCAACAGCGCGGAAGGCGCGCTCACCATATCGGCCGATCCGCATCGCTTGGTACAAGGCACGCTGGCGGCCGACGCGCTCGATCTGACGCCCTATGTTTCCGGCATACGCCTGCAAGCGCGCAACGAACGAAACTGGAATCAGCTGCCGATCACGCTGGACGGCCTCAACGATTTAAGTCTCGATCTTCGCCTGTCAGCGGCCAATATAAGAATATCCAGCGCGCGACTGGGCCGCACGGCTGTCGCGGCGACAATGCGCGATGGCAAGATCAACATCACCGTTGGAGAATCGCAAGCATTCGGCGGGCTGGCCAAAGGCAACCTTGGCCTCGCCAACGCAGCGGGCGGCGTTGCCGTCACCTCCCACATGCAGTTCGCAGACGTCGATTTGGATAATTGCCTTGGGCAAGTCTTTGGCCTGCATAGGATCGAGGGCCGTGGCACTCTCACCGTCAATCTCGACGGCACTGGCGACTCGGTATTGGCGGTCACGCACGCGCTCAATGGCACGGCGTCGCTCAATGCGGGATCCGGCGCGCTGACCGGCATCAATATCGAGCAATTGCTGCGCCGCCTTGAGCGCCGGCCGCTCTCCGGCAGTGGCGATTTCCGCAGCGGCCGTACGCCCTTCGATCAACTCGCGATCAATCTCAAAGTCAACCAAGGCGTCGTCTCAATTGACGACATGCGCATCGTCGGCCCGTCGGTCCGTCTCGCCGTCAGCGGACAGGCTTCGCTGCCGACCCGCGACCTCGATCTTAAAGGCGTCGCCACGCTGGTATCGAGCACAACCACCGATGAATTCGTGCTGCCATTTGTCGTGCAGGGGCCGTGGGACGATCCGCTCATGCTGCCCGACGCGCAAAGCCTGATCCGTCGGTCGGGGGCTGCCGCACCGCTTCTCGGCGCGGGTCGGCCTTACAATGCCGGCGATGCGGTGCGCTCGGTCATCGACCAATTAATGGCCGCGCCGCCGACATCGGCGGCGTCGCCGAGCGTATCGCCGGCCGCAGCGCCCGCGGCGCCGAACTCTTCGCAATGATGAACTAGCGGCACGGGGTCGAAAGCGTCTGCCACCGCGGCGGTGGCGCGGTTTCAGGTCTGCGCTTCGACGCGCACCGGCGCACCGCGCGCCGCATTGAGTTTCGTCAGAAACGAAGCGGCCAGGACCGCAATTCCAACCACCGCGACGACGATGCTGCACACCGCGTTCATCTCCGGACTGACGCCGAGACGAACTTCGGAATAGATGCGGATCGGCAACGTTGTCGCGCCGGGTCCGGTCGTGAAA
>DASZCJ010000317.1:0-1869 GCA_035943155.1 Xanthobacteraceae bacterium
ACCCAGCGGTAGGCTTTGGGCGGCATCATCGTCAGTTGCCGCTTGAGCCAGGCCAACATTTCCTTTTGGCTCAACTGCAGCTCCGCCATCAACGCGTCGGCGGAACCGGCGCGCGTTGCCGCCAGCATCATCGCCGCGCCGATCGCTTGTGTGCCTTTGGTGATCCCAGCATAGGACATTTTCAGTGCCGAAGCCGCGCTCATCTCGCCGTCAAGAACGCGGATATCGAGCCCGTAATCGCGCAGCGCGGCAAACCGCGGCGCCGCAGCGCCGGACGCATAGATGCGCGGCCCGGCATCGCCCGGCTTCGGCGGCTGGCCGATGATTCCGGCATCGACGAAAGGACATTCGCTCGGCGCGATCGCCGCTGCTACGCGATCCACGGTCTTCGGATTGATCGCGTTGCAATCGACATAAACCGGCTTGGCATTGCCCGCGGTCAGCGCCGGCACAAAGCGCTGCGCCAGCGACAGTGCATCGCCGGGCGGCAATATGGAGAGAATGAAATCGGCACGCGCGATGTCCTTGTCTTTGGCCGCCGTCATGCCCGCTGCCTTGGCGCGGGCGCGGGTTTCGTCGCTGCGGCCCTCAAGCGAGGTCAGCACCGTGAGACCGTTGTCGGCCAACCTTTTGCCGACCGCGGCGCCCATGGCGCCGGGCGCGATCACTGCAACGACAGGAGACATGTTGGCCTCTTAAAAGAGAAAGCGGCGCATCATAGCAATGGACCGGGGGTGCGAGAATAGCGTCGTTCTTGAAGCTCACGCTGAATCGACTGCGCGCGAGGCGGCGATCTGTCCAGGATGCCTGCCGGCGCGCTGGGGCAAAAGCAGGATGCATGCCACGATGAAGGCCGCAATGATCGCCGAGGCAATAGGCCTGCTGAATGCCAAGCCGCCGTCGTGAACCGGTTTGTCGAGAAAATCTCCCACTGTGGCTCCGAGCGGTCTAGTCAAAATGAATGCCATCCAGAACAACAGGACCCGCGACACGTCAGTCCAGAAGTAAAGGATTGCCAGAACCGGGAGGCCGATTCCAAAAATCATGGCGCCACCGGCATAGCCGAGGCCGGTCGTATCGGCCATCCAATCGCCGAGCGCGGTTCCTAATGTCTGCGAGAATGTGATCGCCGCCCAATAGAAGGCTTCCGCCTTTGGCGTGGCGACCGTTTCCACCGACCAAGCGACCAGCGCCACAAGGCAAGCGTTGCAAGCACCAATCCAAGCAAGATCGCCGATCCGCCGCTATAGCCGATGCCCAAAGAGCGATCGGCGAAATCGGCCATCGTCGTGCCGAACGTTGTCGAGGCGACGATGGTAGCCCAGTAGAGGAATGGGTTGAATCGCTCTGCCGCGATTTGCAGGACAACAAGCCCGATCAGCACCGCTACAAATATCGCCGTTCCGCTCAGATAGCCCCAGTTCAACGTCATGGTTACGGAGTCGCCGCCGGTTTCACCGAGCGTGGTGGCTGCTATTTTGATGATCCAAAAGATCAGCGTGACCTCGGGGATCTTTGTGGCCGCTTTGCGCAAATAATTTGAATCGCGTGTCATACGGCTCGCCAATGTTCTGCGGAGGGATGGGGGACGAAAGGAGGCCTGCAGACATATGGCAGTGAGCGCGCCCTCGTTCCACACGAGCAATGTTAAACTTGGCTAATCTTCGAAGCGGCCAAGCGTCGCGCATACAAGTACGCCGGTGTCGTAACTGGAGCTGTTGTTGCATTAAAGCTAAATATCAGGAATCGGGTGGCGCGCGCGACCGCGCATCATTTTATTCGACCAGTGAAGAAGACCATAGGTCGGCCAATGCCGTGCCACGCTGCCAGCAAAATTTATGGGACCGTCAGCGCCGAACGGCAGAAGGC
>DASZCJ010000318.1:0-11233 GCA_035943155.1 Xanthobacteraceae bacterium
TTGGGATTCGACATGAGCGCGCGGCCGATCGCGCACATCTGCTGCTCGCCGCCGGAAAGCGTTCCGGAGGGTTGTTCGCGTCGGTCTTTGAGCTGCGGAAACAATTTGTATACGCGGTCCAGCTGTTCGGCGAAATGCCGCCGCGCCCGCGGCAGGTAGGCGCCGACCCGCAAATTATCCTCGACCGTAAGTCGGGGAAATAGTCGCCGGTTCTCCGGCACGTGGGCAATGCCTTGCTCGACGATGCGGTGCGCCGGCAGGCCGGAAATGGAGCGTCCTTCCAGCGTCATGGCGCCGGTATAGAATTGTATGAGCCCGGAAATCACCCGCATCAACGTCGTCTTGCCGGCGCCGTTCGGACCGATGACCCCGACCGCCTCGCCCTGCGGCACCTCTATCGACACGTTGGATAGGACACGAAATGGACCGTAGCCCGCGGAGATTGCGGCGAGTGACAGCATCGGCCTTAAGCTCGTTTTCCGAGATAGACTTCAGTCACACGCGGATCCACCGCAGCCTGCGTCGGCAAGCCGTCGAAAATCTTCTCGCCATGGTCGAGCACGATCACGCGATCGACGATGCGCATCAAGACACCCATAATGTGCTCGACCCAGATAATCGTGATACCCATGCGGCTGCGTATATTCTCAAGCAGACCAGCGGCACGTTCCATTTCCGTTGAATCGAGCCCGCCGAGACTTTCGTCGGCAAGCAATAGGCGCGGACGGGTCGCAAGCGCCCTTGCGAGTTCGAGTTTCTTCAACGCGGCTGTGCCAAGTCCCTGCGGGGTCGCTGCGGCATTGCTTGGTAATCCGACGAGATCGAGAATCTCTTGCGCGTGTTGCCAGGCTTCGGCACGCGAGACACGACGGGTAACGCCGTAATAAGCCGCCAGCGCGACATTCTCGATCAGGGAAAGCTTGCGGAACGGTCGGGGAATTTGGAATGTGCGACCGACTCCCCGCCGACAGACCTTATGGGCAGCGAGGCTCGCAATTTCCGCACCCTCGAAACGGATCGACCCCGCGCTCGGGCGCAGAGTACCGGCGATCAAGTTAAAGGTTGTGCTCTTGCCGGAGCCGTTAGGGCCGATCAAGCCAAGGATTTCGCCTTCGCGTACTTCGAAGGAAACCTGGTTGACGGCCAGGAATCCTCCGAAGCGTTTGCAAAGCCCTTCGACGGCCAGCATCAGGTTTGCATGGCGTAGATCGATGAACTTGGCAGCGGCAGGACAGGATCTTGCGTCTTGATGTTAGGCGGCCAGACTACCGCGATGTGCTGGCCGGCATTCTGCATCACGACGGGCGTCGAGCGTTCATTTTGCCCGGCGAGTTGCGTTCCGGGCGGGTAAAACTTCACGCCATAGCCCTGGATCGTACCGCCGGACGGAATATCGACATCGAGCGCAGCCTTGCGGACCGCTTCGGCGTTGAATCCGCCGTATTTCTCCTTGGCGACCGGCAGCACGTTGTTGAGAAGCACCCAGGTCTGATTGAAGCCCATCGAGCAATGCGGCGGCACGTCCGTCGCGTTGGTCTTGGCTTTGTAGCGTTCGACCATGACCTTGATGAGATCGCCCAAGCCTGGGGCGAGCGAGGTGGCATTGAGCAACTGTGCCGGCACAGGATCGATGTTGCAGAAATTGTCGATGTCGCTGCCGAAGGTTGCGCGCAGCTTGTCGAGTTGGCTGTAACCAGCGCCATTGCCAACCAGCATTTTAAACCGTAATCCGCTCTCGCGCGCCTGGCGCAGAAATAACGTGATGTCCGGGTTGTAGCCGCAATGGGAAATCACGTCCGCGCCGGCTCGTTTGAGCTTAGTAACCATCGAAGAAAGATCCGGCGCGGTCGCCGAATACCCCTCCCGCATCACCAGTTGGAACCCGCGCTGTTTGCCTAGCCGCTCGGTGGCATCTGCAACTCCGACTCCGTACGGTCCATCCTCGTGGAGGATTGCCACTTTGACATTCTGCGGATCGGTGCCGAGCTTCGCCTTGGCGTTGTCCGCCACGAAGGTCACAAAGGCCTCGCCGTATTGGTCGGAATGAATTTGACCACGGAAAACGTATTGCAGGTTTTTATCTTTAAAGACCGCGGTCGCGATCGCCGTCGTGATCCATAGGATCTTCTTCTGTGCGTCGACCTTGGCGGCGAGCGGCACAGCCTGGGCGCTGGCGTAAACGCCGTTGACGATATCGACCTTCTCCTGGTCGATCAGGCGTTCTACTTCATTGATCGCGACATCCACCTTGCTCTGGCAATCGGCATTGATGGGAGTGACCTTGTATTTGCCGGCGACGCCGCCGCGCTCGTTGACAAGATCAATCGCGATCTGCGCGCCGACCGCACATGCGGCCGAGCCACCGGCAGCGAATGGACCGGACAGGTCATAGACGACGCCAATCCGAACGGCTTCCGCTTGGGCGCTGGCGAAGCTCAATGTCGCGGCAGCGGCGGCGGAGCTCTTTAGCAGCGATCGACGCGAAGTTTTCATAGTTTCCTCCCAAGCTCAACGGGTTTTGTTTCTTTGATGCTTGAGAGCTCAGTATTTGGACAAGGCTCGGGAAAGTCAACGCGCCTGGCGCGCGTTGCCCGCCTGACAGCGTGGCAGGCAGGGCTACTTGGCCCGGCCATTAGGTTGTGCAGTGTCGTCCGATATTCCGAGAGACGAGCAACTGTTAGGGACAAATATAACCTTGGCCACTGGGCGCTCTGAAACAACCGACCGACTGCGGCAGCAGTTTCTTCGGCAGCCACAGCACGACATCAGGGAAAAAGATCGTGAACGCGATTGCGGCGAAAAAGACAAAGTAAATCGGCAACGACGCCACCATGGCACGTGAAAATTTGATGCCGACGAATTTTGCAGCCATCAACAAGCAAAGTCCGTAAGGCGGTGTGATCAGTCCGAACGCGAGCGTCGTGATGATGACAGCGCCCATATGCACGGGATTGATGTCGGCGTTCTTGGTCAGATCCATAATGAGCGGCATGAAAATGATGATGGCCGGAACGGCATCGATGAAATCGCCAACGATGACGAACAGCCCGACCAGCAGCAGCATGATCTTGAACGGATCATTGCCGGCGGCATTGGCGATCCACTCCGACACGACCGCCGGTCCGCGCAAATAGGCCAACATCCAGCCGAACGCGGAGGCAGCGCCGATCGTGATCAGCGGGATCGAGTAGAGCAGGCCGGTGAGAGCCATATCGCGCGGCAGGTTAGGCAGGTGCCGGAAATTGAGGAACGGAATGACGACAAACACGATGTAGGCGACGGCGATAATGCCGGCCTCCGTCGGAGTGAATTGGCCAGTCAGGATGCCGCCCATGATGATGACCGGAATCATTAGCGGTATGGCGGCTTCCTTAGTGGCGCGCGAGAATTGACCGAAAGTCGCGCGCTGGCGTTTAACGCCAATCGGCCCGAAGAAGTGGCTATAGATCATGAGCCCAATGCCGACCAAAACACCCGGAACTACGCCGGCGAGAAACAGGCCGCCGATCGAGACATTGCCCGTCGCGCCGTAAACAATGGCCATGATGCTGGGCGGTATGAGATTTGCCATCGTCGCAGCGGACGCAATCAGGGCAGCCGTGAAGCCGCGGTCGTAGCCTTCACGGCCCATTTCCGGCGCCAATGTCCGGGTCAGTACGGCGACGTCGGCTGCGGACGAGCCGGAAATGCCGGCAAAAAACATGCTGAATAACGTCACCACTTGCGCCAAGCCGCCCCGCAAATGCCCGACCATCGTCTGCGACAGCGTGATCATCCGCATCGTCACCTTGGCGGACGTCATGAGATCGCCAACCAAGAGAAAGAACGGAACGGCGAGCAGGGCCTCGACGTCCATGCCGTTGAATATCTGCGCGATCATCGAGGCTTCGCTGACCGGTGTGAACACCGTCACCAGCAGCACCGAGGCAATCAGAGCGAAAGCGACCGGAACGCCCATATAGCCGAGGAATAGAAACAAAGAGCCCATCAGCGCGATGAGCAGGCCGTTTCCGGTCACAGCACTTCGCTCCCGCGGCTTTCGTGATGTGCTACACCATCGGAGAAGCCGTGGCGCCAACCATTGATCATCTGCTCGATCGTAAAGAGCGCCACAAGCGCGCCGCAGATTGGGATTGCGGCGTAGAGCGTTGCCATCGGCGTCATCGACGGCATGCGCAAGCTCTTGAAGCCGTCCAAAAAATTAAGATAGCCGAAATAGATCATGCAGATCGCAACCGCGAGGACTACGCCGCGATTGAACAGCTCAAAAAACAGCCGTTTGTTGCCACTCAGCGATTCGGCAAGGACGGCGAGATAAAGGTGGTCGTTGCGTCGGGTCGCGGCAGCAACGCCGATGAATATGCCATAGATGAAGAAGCTCATCATCGTTTCCTGCGCCCAAAACAGCGGATGGCCGATGGCGCGCGTAACAATGTCGGCCAGCACGACGACGCTAAAGCCGGTAATGGCCACGCCGCACAGAATCATCAGGATGTTTTCAAGCGGGTCGAGCGCGCGCCATTTCAAATGGCGCTGCTCCTGCAACACCAGACTATCGAAGCGCGTCATCGGACAGCTCGAAAGCTAAATGGGCAGGAGCGGGGAGCCAATGGTTCCCCCGGTTGGCAAGCGCGCGTTACTTCACTTCGCGCACCATCCCGAGCACCTTTGTCGCATGTGGCCCCAGATCCTGCGCAAGCTTGTCTTGGATAGGCTTGCTGATCTGCATGAAGCCGCTCTTGTCGACGTTTTTGACGACCTTAACGCCGATCTTTTCCAGCTTTGCCAACGCTTGGTGCTCAAGCTCGAAGGCGACGTTTGGCTCGTTTCTGCTGACCTCATCGGCTGCTGCCTGCATCCACTTTTTCTGCTCGTCGGTCAGGCTCGACCAAGCCTTGTCGCTGATGAAGAGTGCGGCGTTATTTGCCTCGTGTTCGGTGAGGGAGAGCACGGGTGCCGGCTCGTAATGTTTGTTGATGAGGTAGTTGTTGATGCCGTTTTCGGCCATGTCCACGACGCCGGTTTGCAAAGCGGTATAAACCTCGCCGAACGGCATATGCACAACCTGGGCGCCGTAGGCCGGAAACGTATTGTCCTCCGTCACCGTTGCTTGCACGCGCATCTTTACACCCTTGAGGTCCCCGACATTCTGGACCGGCTTTTTGCCGTACATGTGGCGCAGACCCTGCGAACCGAGGCCGAGCATGTGGGCGCCCGTGATCTTAGCCGCATATAGATCACGCATAGCGGCGATCACTTTAGGATCACCGAGCACTTTGATCGCGTGGTTCTCGTCGCGGAAGATGAAGTGGATCGAGAACACGCCGGATTCCGGCTGTGCAGTCGAAGCATTGGCCGTCGACAGGAAGACAAAATCGATGTCGCCGGTCTGCACCTTCTGCATAGTCTGCGCTTCGGTGCCGAGTTGAGCGCCAGGATATTTATTGAGGGAAAGCGCGCCGTTACTCAGCTCCTTCAGCTTCTTGTCGAAGATGTCGGCGCCGGCGTCGTAGCCGCTGCCTTTCGGCTGGTCGTAGGCGAAAGAGAACTGGCGGCTTTGCGCGGCGGCGCCAAATGACAAGGCGCCGGCGGCGACCACCGCCAGGATGCCGCTCAAAGTCCACCTGCCTATTGTTCTCATGTCCGTCCTCCCGAATTATTTATAAGCTGTCACAAGATAACGCAGCATTCCGCATTATCTCCTGGGCCGACATGTTTACAAGCGCAAAGGATTGCGACAGGCGGAACGTATTACTCCAATATGCCGATGAGCTTGGCGAGCCGATCCGGGTCGGTGCGCAGCGGTTCGGATTCGCCATCATAGACGATCCGACCTTTGTCGAGGATCACGGTACGGGGCGAGAAGGTCAATGCGACGCGGCTGTTCTGCTCGACAAGGATGATCGAAAGCCCGCTCTGCGTCTGCAGTTTTGCCAGCACCGCGGTCAAGGTTTCCACCAGGATCGGCGCCAATCCTTCGGTGGGCTCATCCATGAGCAGGATCGTGGGATTGGTCAACAGCGCGCGTGCGATCGACAACATTTGCTGCTCCCCGCCCGAAAGTTGATTGCCGGCATTGTCCAGCCGCTCTTGCAATCTCGGGAATAATTCAAAAACGCGCGGAAGAGTCCAAAGCCCGGGTCGTGCCGCAACGTCGAGATTCTCCCGTACCGTGAGCGACGGAAAAATCTCGCGCTCCTGCGGCACGAAACCGATACCGGCGAGAGCCCGGCGATAAGGCGGAACGCGCGTGAGGCTTTGTCCGTTGAGGACGATGTCACCCGCGTGCAGCACAGTCTGTCCCATGACCGTGGCCAACAGCGTGCTTTTGCCTACGCCGTTGCGTCCGATCACGCTGATGCACTCGCCTGGCGCGAGCGTCAGATCGATGTCCTCGATCACCACCGTTTCGCCATAACCGGCGGAAACCTGCCGTAGTGCGAGCGCGCTAGCCACGGCCGGCTTGCCCAAGATAGACGGCGCGCACCTGCGGATCGGTCTCGATTTCTCGCGGCGTGCCTTCAGCAAACAGGGTGCCGCCTACCATCACGGTGACGCGCTTGGCAAAGCGGAAGACGACGTCCATGTCATGTTCGATGATCAATATGGCAATATGCTCCGGCAAGCGTTCGATCGCATCGAGAATGATGTGGCTTTCGGTGCTGGGTACGCCGGCAGCAGGCTCGTCGAGCAGCAGCACGTCGGGCTTGAGTCCGATTGCAATCGCGATTTCAACCAGCCGCTGGCGGCCGTACGGTAGCTCGGACACGCGATGCGCGGCATTGGAAGCGAGCTTAAGCACGTCCAGCAAGTGCATCGCCTCGTCGATGACATCCGTCCGCCTGCCGACGGGATAAAACATCGATGGCGCCGCGCCAACGCGCTCCGCGATCGAGATGCAGACATTTTCCAGAACCGAAAGCCCGCGGAACAACCGGTTGATCTGGAACGTGCGGGCAATGCCCAGCTTGACGCGCTCCGCCTGCGTCTTGTCGGTAACGTCACTTCCTTTCAGAAGGACGCTCCCACGCGACGCCGCGAGTGCGCCCGAAAGCAGATTGATGAAGGTCGTCTTTCCGGCCCCATTCGGGCCGATCAGCGCATGGCGCGCACCGGCTGCCAACTTAAAGTCGATCTCTTGCACAGCCACCAGCGCGCCGAAATGGCGACGCAGCGCGCGGGTCTCAAGCCGGATCTCGGTCATGTGGCCGCACGGCGGCCGAAATAGCGCCGCCACAGGACTTCGCCCAGTCCCAATAATCCATTGCGCGCGTATAGCGCCACAATGACCAGAAGCAGCCCGAGCCCAAGCTGCCAGGCGGTCGGATAGATTCGCGCCAGGAAATGCTCGAGCGCCAAATAGGCCACGGCGCCGACGAATGCGCCATACAGACGACCATATCCGCCGAGTATCAGAATAATGAGCACGGTCGCGGCTCGATCGAGATCGAGTGAGCTAAGATTGACGTAGGCATTGGTTTGCGCCCACAGACCGCCGGCGATACCGGCCATCGCTGCGGAAATCGTGTAGCAGATGATCAGCCGTCGCCGCACTGGCGCGCCGACGGCGTGCATGCGCAGTATATTTTCACGAATGCCGGTCAGGCTCTGGCCGAAGGGTGAGTAGATCAAGGTGCGGATGAAGATAAAACAAATCAACAGGATCGCCAGCGTGTACAAATATTGGGTGTCGGCATAGAGCGGATTGAATTCAAAAAATCCAAATAGCGGCGCAATGTCGAGACTCGGCAGCCCATCGAAGCCGCCGGTATAGTCGTGCGCCATGTTCGCGGCCTCCTGCAGCAGAGCCATGGTGCAGAGCGTCAGCATCAGTAATGTGAGCCCCTGCGTCCGCAGCAGCACGATCCCGGACGTAAAACCAATCACCGCTGCGGTAAGGGCCGCCAGTGCCAGGCTTGTGATCGGCTCGGTCCAGATACCGTGAAACGCCAAAAGCCCGACGGTATAAGCGCCAGCGCCAAAGAACGCCGCATGGCCGAGGGTGATGATGCCGGCGTAGCCCAGCGCGAGATCAAGCGAAAGCGCGAACAGAATTGTGACGAGGAGCGAGGTAGCAAAGCCGAGATAATCCGGAAAGATGAAATAGAAGGCGACTGCTGTCAGCCAAGGCAAGGCTTCCCACCAGCGCAGATGATGTCGCCGCATCAAGATGCGCGCCGCCGGCTGATCCAAGCCTTGAAAGGCAGCCGTTGGCCGAAGAGGAGCTATCTCGGCGCTCACGCTGTTTTCCTTCCAAAGAGGCCCTGCGGCCGCCACAGCAGGAGCAAAATCGTGAGCACGTAAATGAAAATGGTGCCGCCCTTTGGCAAATAGAGCTTGAGCACAAAGTCGAGCACGCCAAGAAGTAGCGATGCATAGTAAACGCCGACGACGCTGCCTAGCCCGCCGACCGAAACGGCGATCAGAAAATAGACCAGATATTTGAGCGCGTATTGCGGATCGAGCCCCAGAAACTCGGCGCCGAGCCCGCCGCCAAGTGCCGCCATGCCGCTGCCAAAAGCGAAGGTGATTGTGAATAGCCGATCGACATTGATGCCAAGCGATTCCGCCATTCGGCGGTTGTCGACCGTGGCGCGGATCTGCGCGCCTATGCGGGTACGTTCGAACGCGAGCCAGATGCCGGCAACGATGAGAATTCCAATCACGATCAGGAACACGCTGTAGGTGCGGTACTGAATGAAGCCGAGATTGAGCTGCCCGCCGAGTTCGGGCGGCAAGTGCACCGGCTGACTTTGTGGACCGACGACGATCGTAAGTGCAGCCATGAAAATAAAAATCAGGCCGATTGTTAGCAGCACCTGATCGAGTTCGCCGGCACGATAGAGCCGGCGATAGAGAAATTGCTCAAGCACTACGCTGAGAGCCGCGGTCGCGGCAAAGCCGAGTGCGAGCGCCACCGTAAAACCGAAATGCGCACGGTTCATCGCCAGCACGATGATGTAACCGCCGAACATGGCGAACGCGCCATGGGCCAGGTTGACAAAACCCATTAGGCCCATTGTGACGGACAAGCCGACAGAAACGATGAACAGCACAGTCCCGGCGGCAATTCCGCCCAACAAAATGCTGGCGACATCGATTCCTGCAATCACGGTCGCGCTCGCCGGTAAACGCTACGAGGCCGTTCCCCGCATTGGTGGAACGGCCTCCATCGCTAAAAGTGCCCGAGCAGCGTCCATCATTTCTTCGGAGCACAGGGACCTATGGCCTGCGCTTTGCACTCGTCCTTTACACGATCGATTTGACCGATCACCTTCTGATGAAGCTTGCCGTCGGGGCCCTTCACCACCTCAGCAAGATATTCGTTCATGACGATGTCCCGAGTTTCCGGATCGACCGTGATCGGACCTTGCGGACTGTCAAATTTCCACCCGAGCAGCGATTTCACGGCCGCGTCGCCATCCATCTTGCCTTTGGTGGCTTGCGCGGCGTGAACGATCGCAGCCATCCCGTCATAAGCGCCGACTGCGGTGAAATCAGGCGTCGAGTCGGCGCCATAATCCTTTTTCCAGGCGGCAACGAACCGCTTGTTCTGCGGATTATCGAGATCGGCATTGTAGTGATGCATGGTGATGAGGCCGATCGCGGCGTCACCCATGGCCTGCAGCTTGATGTCCTGGGTTATATCGCCCGGTCCGATCAGTTTGATGCCGGCGGCGCGCATGCCGAGCGCGCCGTAGGTCTTGGCGACCGCAACGGCGTGATCGCCGGCCGGCACAAACACGAAGAGAACATTCGGCCTCTCATCCTTGGCGCGCTGAAAGAACGGCGTGAAGTCCGGAACCGCGCCGGGTCCGCCCGCCGGAATGGCGTCGATGACTTTTCCGCCATTGGCTTCGAAGCCGGCTTTGAAGGCATCCAGGCTATCCTTACCGGGAGGGAAGTCGGAATAGGCGACGACCGCGGTTTTCGCATGCAGCGTTTTGGCCGAAGCGACGCCCAAGGCGTAGCCGGCATGCCACATGCTAAACGACGTACGTACAAAGTCCGGCGCGAGGTTGGTGATGAATGCAGTGCCCGCATTCATGATCACAGCGAGTTTCTTACCGGCGGTAATGAGTGGGGCAGACGCAATGGCGTCGGGCGAATAGACCCAGCCGGCAAGGGCATCGACCTTGTCCTGGGTCAGCAGCTCCTGGACCGCGACTTTGGCCTCGGCGCCGCTCGGCGCCTTGGAGTCGCGCTTGATGAGCGTGATGGTGTAAGGTTTTACCTGATCGGGATTAAGCTTGAGATAAAGCTCCATGCCGCGATCCATTTGACGGGCGAATTCGGCGCCGATGCCGGTATAAGGCAGCACCACGCCGACCTTGATTTCCTGCGCCAACGCCGCGCTGCCGGAAATGCTCAGTGCGGCGAGCGCCGCAATCAATCGTTTGGACATGCGAGACCCTTTGGTTTTTTGGTCGGAGCGGCGAGATTTGAACTCGCGACCCCCAGTCCCCCAGACTGGTGCGCTAACCGGGCTGCGCTACGCTCCGACGATCGGGCGACTATAGAGTTTGACCATTTTAGCCGCAACATGCGCTCGCCATCGGCCACAGCGCAACGTAAAGTGGCCATTGAGTCGGGCTCGCTCTCTCGTTCATCGGATCAATTTTGAAACGTCTTTACAGCGCCACCCAAAATTCGCTGCGCGGGCTCGCCGACGGCTTTAGAACCGAGCTGGCGTTGCGCGATGAAGCCGTTCTCGTCGTCATAGGTTTGCCGCTCGGTCTCGTCGTCGCACCGAGCGGCGCCTGGTATGCCGGCATGATGGCCGCTTTGCTGGCCGTGCTCGCGATAGAATTCCTCAACACCGCCATCGAAAAGCTCGCCGACCACGTCACGCGCGAGCAACACAAGGACATCCGGCGCATCAAAGATTTTGGTTCGGCAGCCACATTTTGCGGCCTCTGCCTGGCTGGGCTGGTATGGCTGATGGCGCTCGCCGTGCGTTACGGATTGCTTGGATAAGGCTGCGCGGCCGGCGTTCTGCCTGCGCGGCCGATGTTCTGACTTCACGACCGTTGGCGCGGCGTGAACGGCGTTCCGCACGTTTCACTTTAAAAATGCAGTTGCGTTGGCTGCCCCCGCCCACGGGTGCGCCCAGATTTCACGCTATAATCGCGTTCGGCCAAGGACACAGTCTGTGACCAGCATTAAAGAGACAATCATCCGCGGCGGCCTGGGAACGCTCTATTTCACCGGCGCCCATATCGTATTGCGGCCG
>DASZCJ010000319.1:0-7976 GCA_035943155.1 Xanthobacteraceae bacterium
AGAAACGAAGCGGCCAGGACCGCAATTCCAACCACCGCGACGACGATGCTGCACACCGCGTTCATCTCCGGACTGACGCCGAGACGAACTTCGGAATAGATGCGGATCGGCAACGTTGTCGCGCCGGGTCCGGTCGTGAAACTGGCAATGACGAGATCGTCAAGCGACAGCGCAAAAGCCAGCATCCAGCTTGCCGCGATCGCCGGTAGGATCAGCGGCAAAGTCACCACCAGAAAAGTCCGCACCGGTGAGGCGCCGAGGTCCAACGCCGCCTCCTCGAGGCTCATGTCGAAATCGAGGAGCCGCGACTGAACGACAACCGCGACAAAGCAGGTCGCCATCGTGGTATGGGCGATGACGACGGTCCAAAAGCCGCGATCGACCGAAACAGCGACAAATAAAAGCAGCATGGACAAACCGGTGATCACCTCCGGCATGACCAATGGCGCATAGATCATCGCGGCAAATACGAGACGGCCGCGAAAGCGGCCAAACCGAACCAGCGCTATTGCAGCAAGCGTTCCCAAAAAGGTCGCGACGCATGCCGAGATGAAGGCGACGCGAAAGCTGATGGATGCTGCGGCGAGAAGCGATGCGTCCTGCGCCAGGGTCGCATACCAGCGCGTCGACCAGCCGCCCCATACCGCGACCAGGCGCGACGCGTTGAACGAATAGACGACCAGGATGACGATCGGCAGATAAAGAAAGCCGATGCCGAGGACCAGCGTCGCGATGTTGAATGCGGATAATCTGCGCATTTCAGGTTCGCTCCATGCCGCGCATGGTCTGGTGCTGGAAAACGACGATCGGCGTGACCAAGAGGCACACCAGGACGACGGCAACGGCGGAGGCGATCGGCCAATCCTTGTTGGCGAAAAATTCGCTCCAGATCGCTTGACCGATCATCGCCGTCTGTGAGCCACCGAGTAGATCAGGAATGACGAATTCGCCGACGATCGGGATAAAGCACAACAGCGCGCCAGCGACGACGCCCGGCGCCGATAACGGCAAGGTGACCATCCAGAACGTGCGCCAGCGCGGGCAGCCGAGATCGGCCGCCGCTTCGAGCAGCGATTCGTCCAACTTCTCCAGCGCCGCATAGAGCGGCAACACCATGAACGGCAGATAGGAATAGACGATGCCGATATACACCGCCGTGTTGGTCGACAACCAAGCCGGCGGCTCGTGCACGATATGGAATGCAAGCAACAGCTGATTGAGCAAGCCATCGTGCTGCAGAATGTTCATCCACGCATAGATACGGATCAGAAATGAAGTCCAAAATGGAAGAATGACCAGCACCACCAAGACGGCCTGCACTCGCCGCGGCGTGCGGGTAATCGCATAAGCGATCGGATAGCCGATCGCCAGCAGCATCAGCGTGGCAAACGCTGCAATCTGCAGGCTCTTCATGTAGGACAGGACGTAGAGCGGATCGGAGCCGAGAAAGACAAAATTCTCGAACGAAAGTCCGGCAAAGAACGATTGGATTCCGCTCCAACCGGCGGCGAGGTTGAACACCGGCGTGTACGGCGGCTGCGCGATCGCGCTCTGCGATAAGCTTATCTTGAGCACGATCAAGAACGGCAGCAAAAAAACGCGACCAGCCACGCATAAGGTATCCAGACGACAAAGCCGGCCAAGCGCGATCGTCGCGGTTGCGGGTTCATTCGTCGCGACCTCCGATCATCGGGTCAACACCATGGCCGCTTCCGGTGCAAAGCTGAGCCAAACTTTGTCGTTCCAGCCGATGCCACGCGCGATGAGCGGCTCCGTATTGGCAATTGCCGCTTGCAGCGCCACGCCTGTCTCGGTGCGCAGCCGGTAAAGCGACAAATCTCCAAGATAACCGATATCGACCACGGTCGCCGCGACACCGTTTTCCGCGACCGCTTGTTCATGCCGCCCGACTTCGTAGCGGGTGAGACGAACTTTCTCCGGCCGCACCGCCACCCAGACGGTCGCGCCCGGCTCGGCATTGATTTTTCCGACCGCGCGCAGCCGGCCCAATGCCGTACCCTCAATCGTGCCTTCATCATTGCCGACGCGGCCTTCGAACAAATTGACGCTGCCGATAAAATCCGCCACCCAGCGCGAATTTGGCCGTTCGTATATTTCGGCCGGTGGCGCGACCTGGATCAGGCGGCCCGGATCCATGACCGCGATGCGATCGGCCACCGTCATCGCTTCGCTTTGATCGTGGGTGACGATGATGAATGTAAGTCCGAGGCGGCGCCGCAAATCCATCAGCTCAAATTGCGTCTCGCCGCGCAATTTTTTATCGAGCGCCGCCATCGGTTCATCCAGCAAAAGCACACGCGGCCGCTTGACCAGCGAGCGCGCCAGCGCGACGCGCTGGCGCTGTCCGCCCGATAATTCATGCGGCTTGCGGCGGCCGAAACTTTCGAGTTTGACCAAAGCGAGCATGTCGGCGACGCGCGTCGCGATCTCGTTCTTGGGCAGTCCCTCCTGTTTGAGACCGAAGGCGACATTGCCCTCGACCGTGAGATGCGGAAACAGGGCGTAGCTTTGGAACATCATATTGACGGGACGCCGGTGCGGCGGCACCGGCGCAAGATCCACGCCGTCAAGCAGGATGCGGCCGCTGCTTGGCTGCTCAAAACCGGCGATAAGCCGCAACAACGTTGTCTTGCCGCAGCCGGAAGGACCAAGCAGGGCGAAGAATTCGCCTTGATAAACTTCGAGCGATAGTTGATTGACGGCAAGATATTCGCCGAAGCGCTTGCTCACAACTTCGATCCGCAGCAGCGGTTGCAAATTGCGATCGGCCCACGGTTCAAAGCCGCGCTTGGCAAATCCCGAACTTGATTTGGCGCTCGCCATTGCCACTCCGAATTCAGCGCAGGCGCGCTGACGCCACGCGCCATCACGCTAAAGCGAAATATCTTTAGGTTGAATCGCCATTTCGCTTTAGCTTGCTATTTGAGCATGATCTTCCCGAAAACCGACATCTTTAATGCATTTCTATGATTCTCGGAAACACGGCGGGAAGCTCGGCCGACCGCACCTGCCAATCATGCAGACGCAGCCGGCTGCGGCTGGGCGATGAAGCGCTCGAGCGCTTCGACCTGCGCGGGAGAGAAACGCAGCCCGAGCTTTGAACGCCGCCATAACACATCGTCCGCCGTCTGCGCCCATTCCTTGCGCATTAAGTAGCGAACTTCCGCTGCAGTGAGATCGGCGCCAAACCACATTCCGAGGTCGTCCATGCGGCTCACTTTGTCGAGCACGCGCTCGACGCGCGTGCCGTAAGCGCGCACCAGGCGTTGCGTATGCTCCACGGTCAGGAACGGCCAACCGCGCCGCGTGCGTTCAACCAGCGTCTCAAAGCCGTCATAGACAAAATCGCCGCCGGGCAAATGGCTTTTCGCCGTCCATGGCCGCGACTGCGGGAAAAAGTGCCGCAAGCGCGCCAGCACTTGTTCGGCGAGGCGCCGGTAGGTTGTGATCTTGCCGCCATAGACCGTCAACAGCGGCGCTTCGCCGTAACGCTCGTCGGGAATGAGCTCGTAGTCGCGTCCGATATCCTGCGGTTTGCGCGCGCCATCATCGTAAAGCGAGCGCACGCCGGCGAAAGCCCACACGACATCGGCGGCTCCGAGCTCGGTGCGGAAGTACTCGTTCACGGCTTGGCAGAGATAGTCGATCTCTTGACCGGTCGGCACCGCCATCGACGGGTCGCCCATGAATGTCTGATCCGTGGTGCCGATCAGCGTGAACTCGCCCTCGAAGGGGATAGCAAAGACAACGCGCCCATCGGCGGCTTGCAAGATGTAAGCTCGATCGTGCTCGTAGAGACGCCGCACCACGATATGGCTGCCCTTGTCGAGCCGCAGCCGGCGCGCCGGCTGTTGGCGCAGCACGGTCTCGGCGAATATTTCGTTCCAGGCTCCGGTGGCGTTGATCAGAATGCGCGCGGACACGACATCGCGCTGGCCGCGCGCGATCAGCACCAACCGCCATGCATCGGTGCGTTCGGCGCGCACACAGCGGGTGCGGGTACGGACCACGGCGCCGCGTTCGGCAGCATCGACGGCATTGAGCGCGACAAGCCGCGCGTCGTCGGCAAAGCAATCGGAATATTCGAAGGCGTGATGAAATCGCGTTTTGAGCGGCAACCCCGCCGCGTCGGTAACCAGATCGACCTCGCGGGTGCCGGGCAGGATTTTGCGCCAACCGATCCAATCGTAAACGAGAAGCCCGAGCCGCAGCAGCGTCGCCGAGCGCCTCATTTCATTGATCGGCAGCACAAAGCGGATCGGCCGGATCAAGTGCGGGGCCGCTCGCAATAGCACTTCGCGCTCACGCAGCGCCTCGTGCACAAGACGAAATTCGCCGTGTTCGAGATAGCGCAAACCGCCGTGGATTAGCTTTGAGGAAGCCGACGATGTGCCGGAGGCGAGGTCGTTTTGTTCGATCAGCACCACACGCAGACCGCGGCCGGCGGCGTCCCGCGCAATGCCGGTGCCATTGATGCCGCCGCCGATGACCGCGAGATCGAAATCAGCCACTGCCGCTCCTTTCGATCAGAATAGCAAATTCGGAGCACGGCCTTGCCTCGGCTGCAAGATCGGCGATGATAGTGGGGGACAGAACAATGGATTTTCGCGATCGCCATATCGTCGTTACCGGCGGCGCCGGGGCGCTCGGCACCGCCACAGTCGCGCGGTTGATCGATGCCGGCGCCGTCTGTCACGTGCCTTGCATGGACGAGGCGGAGGCGGCGCGTTTTCGTTTGCGCGATCATGGCCAGGTCAAGCTGACCGTCACCGGGTCGCTCGCCGACGAGGCGACGATCGAGCGGCTTTATCGCGGCGTAGGGCCGCTCTGGGGGTCGATCCACATTGCCGGCGGCTTTGCCGCCGCGGCTTTGCGTGACACCGAGCTTGCCACGATCCGCCACCAGTTCGAGATGAACCTGCTCAGCTGCATGTTATGCTGCCGCGGCGCGATCCGCGCCATGAGCGGCAGTGCCGTGATTGGCAGCGCAACGAGTGGCGGCACAACGACTGGCGGCGGGCGGATCGTTAACGTGGCCGCGCGCCCGGCGCTGGAATGGCGGAGCGGCGCCGGCATGACCGCCTACACGGTCAGCAAAGCCGGCGTCGCGGCGCTCACCGTGGCGCTCGCTGAGGAAGTCGCCAAGGACGGAATTCTGGTCAATGCCGTTGCGCCGTCGATTATGGATACACCGGCCAATCGGCAGGCCATGCCGAAAGCCGATCATGCGCTGTGGCCCAAGGTGGAAGAGGTGGCGGCGACGATCGCGTTTCTCGCCTCACCGGATAATCGCGTCACCCGTGGGGCGATCGTGCCGGTCTACGGCAAGTCGTGAGCGGTGGCGCGATTCGCTAGACCTTGATCCAATTCGATTGAATCGGGTCAAGGTCTAGGTTCTTTGTTTGAGCGTGATCTTATCCGAAAACCGGAACACCACTTTTCGGGATCGCGCTCTAATATCCCGCCCACAGCCCGGGCGTTGCCAATTCGAGGAGATGGCCGTCCGGATCGCGGAAATAAATGCTGTCGCCGCCGCGCGGCCAATGCGTGCGGCCTTCGATCGCGATGCCGGCATCCTTAAGCCGCTGCTCCCAGACATCGCGCTCATCTGCGGCGATGGAAAAAGCCACATGCACCGGACCCGCCCCGTCGTGCGGCGGAATCGTGCCGCCGGGCAGATGCACCGTGTCCAACGAATGGCCGCGCAAGAATAACAGCAGGACGCCGCGATGACCGACGTCGTAGGCGCAAAGCCGCGGGTCGCGATAAATGCTGTTGAGCCCGAGGACCTGTTCGTAGAACGGACAGGCGCGCTCGAATGCCTCGACATAGAGCGCTGTTTCCAGGACCCCGAGGAGAGCAGGCATTTCGCTGCCTCCGTGTGCACGCGGCAATGCCGTCATGCGGCTACTCGGTTGCGCCTTAAGGATAGAACCGGCTGCTGCGTGATATCCAGCGCCAATCCGGAACTGTGGCTATCCGGCTACCGGAACGATTTCCCGCTCCGGGACATGCACCAGCCGAGTTACGGCGCCGGCGGCGACGATCGCGCGATGCTGCGCGTAGGCCTCGTGATTGCGCTCGATGTAATCGAGATCGTAGAGATAATTCACCATCAGCCCGTAGGATTGTTTCAGCGCCCGTTCGGACGTATCGGCGAGCCAATTGAGCCGCTCCAGCCGCGCGCCATTGCCGAGATGGAAGCGAGCGACGGAGTCGACGGGCAAGCTACGGCCATTGCGCGCGCGCAAATAATACCAGGCCGCGGCACGAATGAACGGTTCGCGAATTCGTTCGGCGAGGTCGGGTGAGTGCCACCAGCCCTCGGTGTCGAGCGCCGACAGCGCGTCGCGATCGTGATTGTCGAGCGCGGTGGAGTGGTCATTGGCGCGCTCACGGTTGAGCCATTCGGCAAAGTTCGGCGCTGGCGACAGCGTCACAAACGTGCCGACGCCCGGGATCTCGCGGGAAACCTCCTCGACCACCTGCTTGATGAGAAAATGACCGAAGGTCACGCCGGACAGCCCGCGCTGACAATTGGTGATCGAATAGAACACTGCGGTGGTGGCACGCCGTGGCTCGACCGGATCGCGTTTGTCGGAGAGGATCGGCGCGATGGCCGGGGGAATCGCGCGGGTCAGCGCCACTTCGACGAAGATCAGCGGTTCGTCAACCAGCGCCGGATGAAAGAACGCATAGCAGCGGCGATCGGGCGGATCGATACGCCGGCGCAAATCGGCCCAGTCCCGGATCTCATGGACCGCTTCATAACGGATGATCTTTTCCAGAATCGCCGCCGAGGTCGACCAATCGATGCGGCGCAGCACTAAAAACCCGCGGTTGAACCATGACGAGAACAAGTGAACGAAGTCGTTGTCGACGACACCGAGATCGTCGCGGTGATCCATCGCGTCGAGCAATTGTTCGCGCATGTGCACCAGCGCCGCGGTGCCTCCGGGCGCGAGATTAAGGCGCCGAAACAGCTCGAGCCGCCGCGGCTCGCTGCCAACATGAAGCGCGGCGGCGGTTTCGTCGGACGGCGATTGGCGCCAAGCGGCGATGGCGCGCTCGATGGTTGGCCGGTCGTGACCGAAGGTTTTGGCCAGGGATTCGAAAAAGGCGATGCGCGGTCCGGTGGTCAGTTCGGCGTAACGCGCCAGTATTTCTTGCGCCAGGGCCACGCCGGACGCCTCGCCGCGGCCGGACAGCAAATCCTCGCAGAGCTCGATCAGACCCGCGGAGCGTTCATGCGCCGCTTCGCGCCGCTCGCGCTTGATCAATGCGCGGCTGCGGTCCGCGATGCTTTGCAGCATTTCACTGAAGAAAGTGGTGTTCACCGCGTCATCCCGTCGGGCAAGGTTTAGCTAGTGATGCATGCCCTTAATGACAAGCGCGCGAAAGGTTAAAGACCGGTAGACAAACAGCCGTGCGTTGGGCAGTTAAGCCCGGCGCGGCGCTCGCCGCGCAGCTTGTGGAGTGGCTTATGCCGGGGCCGTTGACTGGGTTGCGCGTACTGGAATTAGCCCGCATTTTGGCCGGCCCGTGGGCCGGGCAGATCCTTGCCGACCTTGGCGCCGACGTCATCAAGGTCGAACGCAGTGGGACTGGTGACGACACCCGCGCCTGGGGCCCGCCCTTCGTCCCCGCTGCCGACGGCGGCCACCTCGACGCGGCCTATTTCCATTGCACCAACCGCGGCAAGCGCTCGATCGAATTGGATTTCACCACCGCCGAGGGCCAGCGCCTCGTTAAGAAGCTCGCGTCGCGCTCGGATGTTCTCATCGAGAACTTCAAGGTCGGCGGTCTGGTCAAGTTCGGTCTCGACTATAAAAACCTGGGGCCGGCCAATCCGCGGCTCATCTATTGCTCGGTGACCGGTTTCGGGCAGTCCGGACCGTCGGCCGCGCGCGCCGGTTATGACCTTATGGCGCAAGGTATCGGCGGCATCATGAACA
>DASZCJ010000320.1:0-5481 GCA_035943155.1 Xanthobacteraceae bacterium
TTGCGTGCGCCGTCGCCATCGTAATCAACCGCGTATCGATAATATTCCGACGGCATCATTTGCGTCTGACCGAGTTCGCCGGCCCACGAGCCGATCATGTCCTGCGGACGCAAATCGCCACGCTGGATGAGCTTGAGCGCATCGAGGAGCTGCGGGCGAAAGCGGTCCGCACGTCGGCAGTCATAGGCAAGCGATGCGATCGCGCTCAACGTGCGGTAATTGCCCATATTGGCGCCGAAGTCGCTTTCCAGCGCCCATAACGCGACAATCACCGGCGCCGGCACGCCGAATTGCTGATCGATGCGCGCAAAGACCGGCGCATGAGCCTTGATCAGGGCGGCGCCGCGCTGAATGCGGTAGGCGGCGGCCATGCGATCGGAGAATTCCAGGAATGTCTGAGTAAAAACGCGCTGACCGCGATCGATATTTACGATCCGTTGATCGTAAGTGAGGTAGGGCGCCGCCGCGGCGATCGTCTGTTGCGAAATGCCTTGGGCCATTGCCTCGTGTTCGAGGTCCGCCAGCCATTTATCGTAAGGACCGCCGGTGCGGCATGGCACGGCGTTTGCCGCATTGCTCAAGCATGCGGCAATGAACAATATCGACGATAATGTCGCGCCTATCGCTTCGCGTCGGCGCATTTGAGATACCAGTGAAGGATTTCTTCGCCGGTCCAGTATAGGACGCCGTCGAATCTGCGCGTGTAATCGTAGATCGCTTCGAGATATTTTATGCGGTGCGGCTGTCCGCTCAGATAGGGATGGATGGCAAGCGCCAAGATTTTTGCGCGCTTTTCTCCCTCGGCATAAAGCCGATCGAACTGATCGATGGTGCGCTTGGTCAAATATTCAGCCTCATGGTGCTGCACCGCCATCATCGGAATGTCGTTGAGCTCCATTGTATATGGCAGCGTGACCAGCGGACCGTTGACGGTGTCGATCGTTGTCGGCTCGTCGTCATAGACCCAATCGCCGATATATTTGATGCCGGCTGCGGTGAGCAGGTCGGGCGTTTCAAACGTCTGCGTCAGTCCGGGGCCTAGCCAGCCGAGCGGGCGTTTGCCGCAAAAGCGTTCGATCACGTCGAGCGAGTGCTTGATCATCGCTGTTTGGTTCGGCTCCTGATGGATTGGGCCCTGTTGATAGGAATGGCCCATGAATTCCCAGCTGTCGGTCTTGGCCTCTTGGGCGACGCGGGCATAATCCTCGCAGACCCGCGCATTGATCGCGAGCGTCGGCCTGATGTTCTGCCGCTTGAACAGATCGAAGAACCGCCAGACGCCGACCCGCATGCCGTATTCATGCCAGCTCCAGTTCGGCACGTCGGGAAGTTGCGTCACACCCGTAGGCGGCGCCAGCACTTGGCGCGCCATCGGCTTGCCGATGTCCCACACTTCAAGATTGACGATGCTCCAGAATACGAGCCGCGCCTTGTGTGGAAGTTTCAGCGCCGGCCGGTCGACAATGGCCGAATATTGCGAACGCTCACGCGGCAGCATTGGCCGGCGCGAAGTTTTTTTCTTAGTCCGTTTCATATACGGTGCTGGCGCGCTGTCGGTTGCTTGACGCGACATCCTCGGTTTGCGGCGATGAAGGCAGATAACAGAACGGAAAATGACCGGGTGGAAGATGACATGTCAGAAGACAACTTGGCGGACGTCGCGTCAGGTTATACGGCCAAACCATATGTCGGTAGGGAGACTTAGGAATATCCGGCAAACGAAGCTCGCTTCCGTCCTTGGACGCGACGCTAAGCTGTGCGATCACATCCACGTTAGGCCACGTCGAATCGGATTGCAGTCTCGGCCCGATCGGCCATCTATGGAACCAAAGTCCCCCGGGACCTATTATCTCCTCGGTCATTGAAATAACACGCTATTCCCGCCATTTGCGAACTTTGTCATGACCAGCTCCGTTGCATTGCCCCGCCTGCGGCTGGCGGATCTATCCCCTGCCGCGGCCGGCCTTAATGTCGCCCTTGAGGCACCTGTCTCGGAAGATCCGCAGTCGTACTGGATCGAAGCATTCCGCGCCGCGCGGGCGGAGACCGAGCGGCGCGCGGCGCTGTTGTCCGCCGAAGATCAAGTCGTTCAGTCGATGCCCGATGCTAGCCCCACCAAATGGCATCGCGCGCATGTCACGTGGTTTTTCGAACAGTTCTTGTTGCGGCCGCATGCAAAAGGTTATTGCGCCTTCGATGAACGTTTCGCCTACCTGTACAATTCCTACTATGTGTCAGCCGGGCCTCGCCAGGCGCGTCAGCAGCGGGGACTGATCACAAGACCAAGCGCCGATGAGGTCGCTGCCTACCGTCGTCACGTCGACACCGCAGTGGTGCGGCTGATCGAATCTGCAAATGATCTATCCGAGCTTGCCCCGATCATTGAGATCGGCCTGCATCATGAGCAGCAGCATCAGGAGTTGTTGCTCACCGATATCTTGCATGCGTTTTCGCTGAACGAAACGCACCCGGCCTACGATCCGCAATGGCAATGGCCGCAGCGGTCAAGCGCAACGTCGGCTGCCGCCGAGTTTGGACCAACGCTCGCCGGCATCCATACGATCGGGCATGACGGCGCCGGCTTCTGCTTCGACAGTGAACGACCCGCCCATCAAGTCTTGCTGCAGCCGGTACGGCTGGCGACCGCGCTGGTGACCAATGGCGCATGGCTCCAATTCATGGCCGACGGCGGCTATGCGCGGCCGACGCTGTGGCTGTCGGACGGCTGGGCAGCCGTCGAAGCGCGGGGTTGGCGGGCGCCCGGCTATTGGCGCGACGTCGATGGCGCCTGGTTCACGATGACGCTGGGCGGAATGCGCCCGATCGATCCGTCGCAGCCGGTCTGTCATATCAGCTATTACGAAGCCGATGCATTCGCGCGCTGGGCCGGCAAACACTTGCCGACCGAAGGCGAATGGGAAGTGGCGGTGCAAGATAATCTGCTCGCCGATGCCTTCACCATAGTTTGGCAATGGACGCGCAGCGCATATATGCCCTATCCGGGATACGAGACTGTTCCAGGCACGCTCGGCGAGTACAACGGCAAGTTCATGATCAACCAGATGGTGCTACGTGGCTCGTCACTGGCGACGCCGCCCGGCCACTCGCGCGCAACTTACCGCAACTTCTTTTATCCAACCGCCCGCTGGCAATTCACCGGAATGCGGCTGGCGGAGTACCAAAATTGAGCATCGCAATAGTAATTAGAAGTCATCAATGTCAGTGATCACACAAATCGCGCCACGCGCGGCGTCGGCTGTCGGAACTGCGGATCGATTCGCAACGGAAGTTCTGGCGGGCCTTTCCGCCAAGCCGAAACAGCTGCCCGCCAAATATTTTTACGACTTGGCCGGTTCGGCTCTGTTTGAACGCATCACGCAGCTAGCGGAATATTATCCGACGCGCTGTGAGCTTGCTCTGCTGCAGGACAATGCGCCGGCGATCGCCTCGCTGTTTCCGCCGGGCTGCGCCTTGTTCGAACTCGGTGCAGGGTCGAGCAAGAAGGCGCGCATTCTGCTCGGCGCGGCGGCTACGGTGGAGGCCTACGTTCCGGTCGACATTTCCGGCGATTTCCTGCAACAGGACGCCGCGCAGTTGCGCCGCGACTTTCCGCGGCTCGCGGTCCATCCGATAATTGCCGATTTCACTGTCGGTTTCGAAGTGCCGCCGCCGCTTGCGCGTCTGCCGCGGGTCGGCTTCTTTCCAGGATCGACCATCGGCAATTTCGAGCACCACGAGGCCGTGCGATTTTTGCGTCATATCGGTGAAACGCTCGGCGAGGGTGCCGTGCTGGTGATCGGCGTCGACCTGATCAAGGATGTCTCGGTGTTATGTCGCGCGTACAACGACGCCGAGGGCGTCACGGCGAAATTCAATTTGAACCTTCTGGCTCGGATCAATCGCGAACTCGGCGCCAATTTCGACCTGGGGGCGTTCGAGCATCACGCTTGCTACAACCGCGACCGCAACCGCATCGAGATGCATCTTGCCAGCCTCAAGCGGCAGAAAGTGCGCGTGAACGGCAAGACGATCAATTTTCGTCTCGGCGAAACCATTCATACCGAGAATAGCTACAAATACACAATCGAAAGCTTTCAGGCGCTCGCCCAAGGCGCCGGCTGGCGGCCGGTGCAAGTCTGGAGCGATGGTCTGTTCAGCGTGCACGCCATTCGTTGGAGTGATAGCGGATAAGATTGGCTTCTATTGTTCGTCATCCGGTTCTGTCACCTTTAAGTCATGCCGATCTGCGAAGCCGATCCCTGGCGACTGCAATATTTCGCTCATGTGACAACGGCCGCCAATATTCCGACCGAGGATAGGGACGCCTGGCAGTGGTATCCGGCGCAGCGCTGGATCTACAACAAACTCGCCGTCGCGCTCAGTCAGGGACTCGATGCCGGTCCGCATGGCACGAACCCGCCGCGATTTCCGATTTTTTCCAAACCGATCATCAATCTCAAAGGCATGGGCGTTGGCAGCCGCGTACTGCATTCGCAGGCCGACTACGACAAACATTATGCCGCCGGCCACTTCTGGATGACGCTGCTCGAAGGCCCGCACGTCTCATCCGATGTCGCCGTCGTGCAAGGCAAGCCGCAATGGTGGCGGCATGTCACCGGAAAAGCGGCGGGCGAGGGCACCTTCGACTATTGGATCGTGCATGCCGAACCGGACAGCGCGATCGAGACGCCGTGCGCCGCATGGGTCGAAGAAAATCTTCCTGGCTATACCGGCATGTTGAACCTGGAAACGATCGGCAGCAAAATCATTGAAGCGCATTTGCGCTTTGCCGATCAGTGGCCGGATCTCTATGGGCCCGGGTGGGTCGAGGCGTTGGTCGAACTCTATGAACGCGGCGACTGGAATTTTCCCGATGACGACCGTGCCGAGGCCTATAGCGCCGTTTTATTCGGCCCGCATGGCCGGCGCTATCGCCATCCGCCGGCGGCAGCGGTCGAAGAAATTAAACGCATCCCGGGCATCACCAGCGTGCAGATAACCTTTCACGAAGACCGCGCGGCGGAGCAGCACGCGATGCCGCCTGGTGGATTTCGCCTCGCCATTGTCAACGGCTTTGATCTGCCGGCGACAATTGCGGCGCGCGCGTGGCTTCGCGAATCTTTCGGCCTGTGAAAATTCGTTCGTGAGGCTAGTCAGCCTAACAGCGCAGATTCCGTATTTACGACTAGAAAACAAGCCGACATTCAAGGGTTTGGCTCTCACCGGCTTTGATTCATCGGCGCCGTGACCGGACTGATTTTCGACCGCTAAGCTTGGGCTACAACAATGGGTGCATTGGTTGGGCAGTTGGGGGCTTATCAGATGCGGTGTTCCTCGTCGATTTTCAGCCGACGCCGGGTTCTTTGCATATTTCCCGCTTATACTCCCTCATTCGGTACTTTTTCTCATGCCTATCGCTTACTGCCGCGGGTCCGTGCATTTATGCCGCCGCAGGGACTACTCCTTATTGCTGCGTATCTC
>DASZCJ010000321.1:0-2265 GCA_035943155.1 Xanthobacteraceae bacterium
GCGTTACTCGGGCTGGGGGCGGCTTATGGCGTGGCGTGAGGGACGAAAGCGCGGCGGCGGTGCCAGCGACGATCTCGACCTATCGCCGGCGGAGCGCTCCGGCGCGCCGGCCGGCGATCCGAGCGAGCCGCCGGACAAAAAGCCCGCCAAGCGCGGCGCGCCGCCACGACGCCGGCGCAGCGCTGAGGCAGCGCCGCGCCAATCGCGCAAAAGCAAGCGAACCGGCAAAAGCCGCTCGATGCTCGGCCGCGCCGCCTATTGGGGCGCGGTGCTGGCATTGTGGGCGCTGATCGGCGGCATCGGCGCGCTCGTCTGGATCGGCATCCGCCTGCCGCCGATCCAGTCCCTGGAAATACCCAAGCGCCCGCCCTCGGTACTCATTCTCGGCGTCAACGGCGCGACGCTGGCGACGCGCGGCGACATGGGTGGGGCGGCGGTCGCAATCGGTGAACTGCCGGACTACGTGCCCAATGCCTTCATCGCCATCGAGGATCGCCGCTTTTACTCGCATCACGGCATCGATCCGTTCGGCATCGCGCGCGCGCTCGTCGCCGACATATTCCATCGCGGTGCCGCACAGGGCGGGTCGACCATCACCCAGCAGCTCGCCAAAAATCTGTTCCTCACTCAGGAACGCACCGTCACCCGTAAGCTTCAGGAAATCGTTCTGGCGTTGTGGCTCGAGCACAAATTCTCCAAGACGCAGATCCTCGAACTCTATCTCAACCGGGTCTATTTCGGCGCCGGCGCTTACGGCATCGAGGGCGCGGCGCAACGTTATTTCGGCAAATCGGCGCGGCATTTGACGCTCGCCGAAGCGGCCATGCTCGCCGGCCTGGTGCAAGCGCCGTCGCGGCTAGCACCGAGCCGCAATCCCGCCGGCGCCGAGCGCCGCGCGGCGCTGGTGCTCGCCGACATGGTGGAATTGAAAATGATCGGGCCCGCTGGCGCCAAGCTGGCGCTCGCCCGTCCGGCGCATGCGATCAAGCCGCCAGCCGCCGGCTCGGTCAATTACGTTGCCGACTGGGTGATGGATGCGGTCAACGATCTGATCGGCAAATTCGATCAGGATATCGTCGTCGACACCACGATCGATCCGGCGCTGCAAAACGCCGCCGAACATGCGCTGGTCGATACGCTCAACCAGAAAGGCGACAGGCTCAATATCGGCCAAGGCGCTTTAGTGGCGATGACGCCGGACGGCGTGGTGCGCGCGCTGGTCGGCGGCCGCGATTACGGCGACAGCCAATTCGACCGCGCCGTCGACGCCAAGCGCCAGCCCGGCTCGGCGTTTAAGCCGTTCGTCTATCTCACCGCGCTCGAACATGGGCTGACGCCTGAGACGGTGCGCGAGGATGCGCCGATCGCGGTGAAAGGCTGGCGCCCGGAAAATTACGAACGGCAATATCTCGGCGCGGTGACGCTGCGCCAGGCGCTGGCCGATTCGCTCAATACCGTCTCGGTGCGCCTGACGCTGGAATTCGGTCCCGCGGCGGTGGTGCGCACCGCGTACCGGCTCGGCATCGCTTCAATATTAGAACCCAACGCCTCGATCGCGCTCGGCACCTCGGAAGTGTCGCCGCTCGAACTGGTGTCGGCTTACGCCACCTTTGCCAATGGCGGACTGGCAGTGTCGCCGCATATCGTCGAGCGCATTCGCGGCGCCGACGGCAAGACACTCTACGGCCGCACGCAACAACAGCTCGGCCGCATCGTCGATGCGCGCTATGTCGGCATGATGAATGCGATGCTGCACGAGACGCTCGTAAGCGGCACCGCGCGCGCCGCCAATCTCCCGAGCTGGCAGGCCGCCGGCAAAACCGGCACCAGCCAGGATTTCCGCGACGCCTGGTTCATCGGCTACACCTCTCGCCTGGTCACCGGCATCTGGCTCGGCAATGACGACAACAGCCCGACCAAACGCGCGGTCGGCGGCGGCGTACCGGTCGAGATCTGGAGCCGCTTCATGCGCGCCGCACTGGCCGCCACCGCGCCGACGGCACTGCCGGGTATTGGCGATAATGGCTGGTTCAATTTCCCGGCGCCGACCGCTGCTGTCTCGCCTCCTGCCGAAGTCGCGAGCCAGCCAAATAACCGGTCTAACGATTCCGGCGGAATCGATTCCTGGCTGCTCGATAAATTATTCGGCCGGCGGTGAATGCGACCTGGCCGCATGCTTGTCCCGGGCGCAGCGTAAACCGTCATCCTGAGGCGGCCGCGATGGCGGCCCTCGAAGGATGCGGCCGAGGCGCCGAGGCCGTCGCC
>DASZCJ010000322.1:0-4830 GCA_035943155.1 Xanthobacteraceae bacterium
GCGGCGTTCATTTGCCCGCTCGCGCCCGAGCGCGCGTTCGACGCTCAGCACCCGTGCCAGCAGCGCGCGCGGATCGAGCGAGGTCGCAATCATAATCACGGCGTTGATGAAGGCCGGCTGATCGACGATCCCCCAGGGCGGGGTGCGATAATCCGATGAGCGCGCCAGGAGCCGCACCGCGCTATCGGCGCACAGCATCGCGACCGCGCGATCGACTGTGGCGCGCACATCGCCGATATTGCCGCCGAGCCCGAGCAAGGCCTCGGCCACGGAGCCGTTCATGATTTGCGGTTGCGTGCACGTTCGATCGTCACGCCGACGTCCTCGAACGTCGCTGCGATCGGGGCATGCGGCTTGTGCACCGTGACGCGCACGCTGCGCACCTGTGGGCTGCGGGCGAGCACGGCTTCGGCGACGGCGCCGGCGGCGCCTTCTACCAGCCGATAGCGCCGGCCGCAGAATGCCTCGATAACGGTTTTGATCACAAGGTCGTAGGAAACCGTGTCCTTCAGCTTGTCGGTCCGCGATGCATTGCCGAGATCGAGGTCGAGTTGAAGATCGATCTGGAATGTTTGCCCGACCTTGGCTTCGTGCTGCATCACGCCGTGATAGGCGTGAAGCGCGAGGCCTTTGAGGAAGATAGTGTCGCTCATTGCGCGCGCCCGATTGCCGCCGCCACGGCGAGCGCTTGAACGGTCGGTGCAACATCATGGGTGCGGATAATCGCCGCGCCGCGCTCGACCGCAAGCAAATGGGCGGCCAACGATCCGCCGAGCCGTTCACCGGGCGCCGAGCGGACAATCGAATCGATGAAGCGCTTGCGTGAAGCTCCAACCAAAAGCGGAAGGTTGAAACCGCGCCAGGCGTCAAGCCGCGCGATGCAGGCAAGGCTCTGCTCCGGCGTCTTGCCGAAGCCGATACCCGGATCGAGCACCACCTGATCGCGTCCAATGCCGGCGCGCCAGGCAATGTCCAGGGAGCGCGAGAAGAATTCCGTCACATCGGCGATGATGTCGATTGCCGGATCGGCTTTGTCGCGATTGTGCATGATGACAATCGGCGCGCCGTGATCGGCGAGGACGCGCGCCATGTCGCCATCGCGTTGCAGCCCCCAGACATCGTTGACGATCGCCGCGCCAGCATCGAGCGCCCAGGCCGCGATCGGCGCTTTCATCGTGTCGATCGATACCGGGATGCCAAGCTCAACCAGCGTCGGCAGAACTGCCACGAGCCGGCTGCGCTCCTCTTCGGGCGAGACTGGGACCGCGCCACCATAGGGCCGTGTCGATTCCGCGCCCACATCGATGATGTCGGCACCCTCGGCGGCAAGGCGTTGCGCGTGCGCCAGCGCGGCCGTCGGTTCAAGGAAACGGCCGCCATCGGAAAACGAATCCGGCGTCACGTTAAGCACGCCCATAATCAAGGGGCGCCGCGTCTTGGCGAGCAGTTCGATTAATACGTTACCGGCGGATACCGCGGCGGAAGCAGCATCACGGAGCGCGTTCGGGGCCATGGTTTTGGCCGCCATTGCAGTCGTCCTCAAGCTTATTGGCGGGCCCTCGCCGGCCTCTGCTTGCGTGGCTTTGCGCGGACCCTCTCATGGAGTCAAGCCGTCGGCCATTGCGCAATGATGCGCCGCAGCGGCGGCGGGCGCCGGATCGCGCCGATCAATAGCGGATCACGGGCGGCAGTTTCTTGGCATCTTCGATCCAGCGCGTAACCGTATTCACCGACGGCAGAATGCGGACCAATTTGCGCTTGGTATTAACGTCCGCCATCGCATCGGCCAATTTTTGCGGATTGCGATAGCGAAGTTCATTGACCGTCCGTACCCCTGCCGCACGCAATAACTCGGCATATTCCCAACCAACGCCTTTGACCCGCATTCGATCGGCGGCGGTCACCCAATCCAGCACGCTCTTCTCCGGCGCTCCGGTTTTCAGCGCGATCTTTAATCTCTGCTTCGGCGTCTTCGCCACGCGCAACAAACTCACCGTGGTGCGAATGCCGTCCGATTTCAAAACGGCGGCCACATCGGTGCCGATCCCCTGAATTTCGGAAATGGGATACGCCATCCATGCCCCCTCAGCGCAATCTCGTCGCTACAATCACGTTCGTACTCAAACAAACTGGGAAAGCCCGGGAACTGCAGCCACGATCTCGCCGACTGCATCTTCGCCTGCCTTCTCTCGCGTATACGCAATCACCGCGCGGGTCACGCTCTGTACCTGACCCATGCTCAAACCGGCCGACATCATACGCATGCCCGCGCCCATCACCCCGCCCATCGCTCCCGCCATCAGACCGGCACTGTCGCTTTCGGTTGCGGCCCGCTGCATCACCGCCTCAGCACCCGGAAGTTTAGCCAACAGCGGCTGCACTTTGTCCGCTGGACCTTCCTTGACCAGGAATTCGAGAATGATGCCGACGGCTTTTTCCGCAGTCGCACGATCTATGCCGACATCGGCAACCAGACGCGCGATCAGTTCGTCCATTACTCCCTCGCCAACCCCCGAAAGCTCCGTCGGGCGAGACATATTGTAGGGTCAAAGCCGGGGTGACAAGCAGGCGCATGTTCGAACGTGCACGAGCGTTGCAAAGTTGCAACGCGTGTGACGCGGGTGGCAATGACGGAGATCACGGATTATAGAAATTCGTAACGTGCAGGCGCTGCTCACGTGCGGCGATCGGCAATTATCGAGCGGCAATCAAATATGACAGCAAAATTGAGTGCAAATGCTCTCGCCGCGGTCCTGGCTCACGTCGACCGCGAGCTCGACGCCAGTCTCGATCGGTTATTCGCGTTATTGCGAATTCAATCGATTTCGACGGATCCGGCTTATACCGCGCAATGCCGTAACGCCGCCGAGTATGTGGCGGCCGATCTTGGCAGCCTCGGCTTCGATGCTGGCTTGCGGCCGACTGCCGGGCATCCGGTGGTGATCGGTAAAAGCCGCAACGGCGCCAATCGCCACGGACCTCGTGTCTTGTTCTACGGCCATTATGACGTGCAGCCCGTCGATCCGCTCGACCTTTGGCAGACGCCGCCATTCGAACCGCACATCGCGACAATCGACGGCGGACGCAAGATCATCGTCGCGCGCGGCGCCTGCGACGACAAGGGCCAGGCGATGACATTCATTGAGGCCTGCCGTGCGTTCAAAGCGGTGACCGGTGAGCATCCGCTCGATATTACAATGATGATCGAAGGTGAGGAGGAATGCGGATCGAAGCATCTGTTCGACTTCGTCCGCCAAAATGCCGAGGAGCTCAAACGCGATCTCGCGCTGGTGTGCGACACCGGGATGTGGGACGCCGATACGCCCTCGATCACGACTTCGCTGCGCGGCCTGGTTTATGAAGAGGTGCGGGTGACTTGCGCGGATCGCGATCTGCACTCGGGCCTGTTTGGCGGCGCCGCCCGCAATCCGATCCATGTTCTCGCTGCCATTCTGTCGGCACTGCACCGCTCCGACGGCTCAATCACAATTCCGGGATTCTACGACGGCGTTGCGGAACTGCCCGCCGATATCAAAGCCGATCTTGCGGGCCTCGAGCTTACGCCGGAAAAATTTCTGGCGCCAATCGGATTAAAAATTCCAGCCGGCGAAAACGGCCGCCTGCTGATCGAGCAAATCTCGACACGGCCGACCGCCGAGGTAAACGGCATTATCGGCGGCTATACCGGGGAGGGGGCCAAAACCGTCATTCCCGCCAAAGCCATGGCAAAGGTTTCGTTCCGGCTGGTCGGCGCGCAGGACCCGGAAAAAATTCGCACGGCCTTCCGCGAATTCGTGCGCGCCCGCGTACCCGCCGACTGCAGCGTCGAATTCGGTAACTTCTCCAGCGCCCCGGCATTTGACGTGCCATTCGACAATCCGACGCTCGCCAAAGCGCGTGAGGCACTGGCGCAGGAATGGGGCAAGAAAGCCGTCACGGTTGGGGCCGGAGGGTCGATCCCGATTGTCAGCGATTTTAAGAACGTGCTCGGCATGGACACGCTTTTGGTCGGTTTTGCTCTCGATGACGACCGCGTCCATTCACCGAACGAGAAATACGATCTCAAATGCTTCCATAAGGGCATTCGGAGTTGGGTGCGCATTCTCGCAGCGCTGGCCGCGTCCTAAGCCCCTCGAAGGAACAGCAATCTGGTCGTGGGACTATTCGGTTGCGGCTGCAATCAAGCGCGGTGTGACAAAGCGCTCCAATCTCGCCGCGCGCGGCCGCGCTAGCGACCAATCATCGACCGGTAGTTCCATCACCACCAAGCCCGAAGTCGGCAGTTTCTCGCGAAGCTCTTCGCGTGCTTCAGCGTCGCCAGACGCGATCAACTGCAGCGCGAATTCGTGCAGGCTTGGATTGTGGCCGACGATCAGGAGCGACTGGGCTTTGCGCGGCTCGGCGATGATGTCGAGAAGCTTTTGCGGGGTGGCGTTATAAAGGCGCTCGTCGATTTCTGTTCGCGGCCTCTTGTTAAGCGCGGCGGCGACCAGTCTCCAGGTTTCTTGCGCGCGCGCTGCGGGCGAAACTAAGGCCAAGTCCGGGAGGAGATTGTGGTGTGCCAAGTAAGCGCCCACGACTGGCGCATCGGCGCGTCCGCGCTTCATCAATTTGCGATCGCGGTCGTGCTCGCCGGGCTCGGCGCGCTCGGTTTTGGCGTGGCGAAGTAGGATCAGACGGCGCATGGCGATACTGTCGCTTTCCCGTCATAAGCTGTCCAGTACGACCCTGGCCTGGACGTCATGAAAGCCTTACATAGCAGCAAGATGTTGCAGTCCAAATCCCACAGAAACGGCGCCGTCACTGAAATCTACGGCGATAGCTGGTACG
>DASZCJ010000323.1:0-18339 GCA_035943155.1 Xanthobacteraceae bacterium
TCGCGGCGGCGGCCGCCAATCCGCACGCGAAACCGCGATGCGGGTCGCCGCCGGCGCAATTGCACGCAAGATCGTACCGGGCCTCACCATACGTGGTGCGCTGGTGCAAATGGGACCGCATCGGATCGATCGCGCCCGCTCGGATTGGGCCGAAGTCGACCGCAATCCGTTCTTTTGTCCAGACCCGAAGACTGCAGCCATGCTCGGCGATTATCTCGACGGATTGCGCAAGCGCGGGTCGTCAATCGGCGCGGTCATTGAAGTTGTCGCCGAAGGCGTACCCCCTGGCTTGGGCGCGCCGATATACAGCAAGCTCGACGGCGATCTCGCTGGCGCACTGATGGGTATCAACGCAGTCAAGGGCGTCGAAATTGGCGCCGGGTTCGGTGCGGCCGAACTCACCGGCGAACAGAATGGCGATGAGATGCGCATGGGCAATGACGGTAAGCCACTGTTTCTCTCAAACAATGCCGGCGGCATCCTGGGCGGGATTTCGACCGGGCAGCCGATAGTGGCGCGCTTCGCGGTAAAGCCGACATCGTCGATCCTCATCCCGCGCCGCACTGTTGATCGTTACGGGCGCGAGACCGAAATATCAACGACCGGCCGCCACGACCCTTGCGTGGGCATCCGTGCGGTGCCGATCGGGGAGGCGATGGTGGCTTGCGTTGTCGCCGATCATTATCTGCGCCAACGCGGCCAGGTCGGCGGATCGCCTGCTTGGCCGTTGCCAGCGCCGCCGCGCTGACGTGTGCAAAGCGATCGACCAGCTTTGCTGCTATCATGCCACCCACAACAAGCCGAGCGTTGATGCGTGAGGGGCGACGGCATTCCGGCGGAGTACGGGAATAACTAAACGATGAACAACGCGCATCAACGTGTCCAAGCCGCCGTTGCTGCGTTTGCGCGTGGCGAACTCATCATCGTGGCCGATGATGACGATCGCGAGAACGAGGGCGATCTGTTTGTTGCGGCAAGCTTGTGCACGCCGGAAAAGATGGCGTTTATCATCCGGCATACATCCGGGATCGTCTGCGTTCCACTTGCGCCGGAGGAAGCCCGGCGACTGCATCTCGATCCCATGGTGGCGTTGAACGACGCGCCGCTTGGCACCGCTTTCACCGTTTCGGTTGACGTCCGCCACGGCCTCACTACCGGGATTTCCGCCGAAGAGCGCACCAACACCGTGCGGGCGCTGGCTAACGGCAATTTCGGGGCATCGGATTTCGTGCGGCCCGGTCACGTCTTTCCCCTGGTGGCGAAAGAAGGTGGCGTTCTTATGCGCTCGGGTCACACCGAAGCCTGCGTCGATTTGTGCAAGCTCGCCGGTCTGCCGTCGGTGGGGGTTTTAGCCGAGCTGATGAATGACGATGGTACGGTGATGCGCGGCACTGAGCTTGCCGCCTTCGCGCAGCAGCAAAAACTGCAACGCATCACAATCGCTGAGCTCATCGCCTATCGGCAAGCACGGGACAAGCTGATCGAGCGGGTCGGCGAATTTCCCGTCGGGTCCGAGATCGGCACTTTGACCGGTTACGCGTTCGTCACGCCATTCGACCAGGTTCATCACATGGCATTTGTCCATGGACGCATTGGCGATGGCAAGAACGTGCTGACGCGGCTGCATCGGGCCAACATCATTTCCGACGTGTTCGGCGGCGCCAAGTCGATCCATCAGACGTTAGAGCGCTTTAAGGCCGAGGGCAGGGGTGTGCTCGTGCTGTTGCGTGACGGCACCGCCGGCGTGCCGGTGATCTCAATTCCGAAATCCTCCGAAAGCCCATCCGGCGAGGCGCGGACACGCCAATGGCGCGAAGTCGGCCTTGGCGCGCAGATCCTCACGGATCTCGGCGTCAATTCCATCAGACTGATTTCGTCGCGGCCGACGACTTATGTCGGACTGTCGGGATTCGGCATCGAGATTGTCGGCACAGAGTTGATGGACGCGTGAGTGGCTTTTTCGATTGCCGTCTGCGGCCGTCTCAGCTCATCGCGGCCGCGCGCCTGGGAAACAGTTGCGGCCGCAGCTTGGGATGGCAGCCCATCATTTTCGGCGCATAAGGCGTCTCGCCGCCCAGTTCCTCGGCGGCATGCCAAGCCCAGCGTGGATCCCACATCGCGCCGCGTGCCAGACAGATCATGTCGGCCTTACCGGACGCCACGATGTCTTCCGCTTGCTGATATCCGGCAATGAGCCCGACCGTCATTGTGGTGACGCCGCTTTCCCTTTTGACTTTCTCGGCGAACGGCACCTGATAGCCGGGCGCCAGCGGGATTTTCTGCCTCGGATCAAGTCCGCCGGTGGACACATCCATATAGTCTATGCCGCGTTTTTTGAGCTCCTTGGCGAGGATGACGGCCTCTTCTGGGGTCCAACCGCCGTCGACCCAATCGGTTGCCGAGATCCGCATCCCGATCGGTTTTTGTTCGGGAAACACTTTGCGCACCGCCTCAAAGGCTTCAATCGGGAAGCGAATACGGTTTTCGGTCGAGCCGCCATATTCGTCGGTGCGCTGGTTGGAGATCGGCGACATGAATTGATGCAGCAGGTAGCCGTGCCCGCCGTGCAACTCAATGACGTCGTAACCGATGCGATCGACACGTTTCGCGGCAGCGGCGAACTCTCCGATGCAGCGCTTAATGTCGTCCTTGGTCATAGCGTGCGGCACCGGCCAGCCGGTATCGTAGGGGATGGCCGAAGGCGCTTCCGGCGTCCAGCCGCCTTCCTCTTTCGTCAGGATTGGCTTGCCGCCTGCTGCAGGCGGGGTGGTGGGCCCTTTGCGTCCGGCATGTGCGAGTTGCACGCCCAGCTTTGCCACACCGTAAGTCCGGCAGAAGTCGTGAACCCGTTTAAGCGCCGCTTCGTTCTCATCGGACCACATGCCGGCGCATTTCGGCGAAATCCGGCCCTGCGGATTGACATTGGTCATTTCGCACATGACGAGTCCCGCGCAGCCGAGCGAAAAGCTGCCGAGATGCATCAGGTGCCAATCGTTGGCCGAGCCGTTGCCAGAGTTGTACTGGCACATCGGCGATACCACGACTCGATTAGGCAGAGTGAGACCTCGCAATGTAATGGGCGAGAACAGGACGCTAGTCATTTTTGGTGATCCTTTGGTGCTGAGATAGGCGAACGTGGCTTGCAATATCACGAAATTCGAACTGCAGGCATGTGCTATTTTGCTAACCGCCCCACGATCTCGACATGTGCCGAATAGCGGAATTGATCGACCGGAGTGACCGACAGCAACCGATAACCGCCATCGATCAGATGACGCATGTCGCGTGCGAATGTGCCCGGACTGCATGATACCGCGACGGCGATCGGGACACGGCTTGCTGCGATCTCACGCGACTGCGCCTGGGCGCCTTGCCGTGGCGGGTCGAAGACTACGGCGTCGAAGCGGCTGATCTCCGCGGCCGTCACTGGCATTTTGAAGAGGTCGCGCCGCTCGGCCTCAATGGGTTTCAGGCCAGCTGTAGTAGCTGCGGCGCGGTTAAGCGCAGCGATGGCGGCTGCGTCCTCATCGAAGGCGAAGATACGGGCCCGGGCGGCGAGCCGCAGGGCAAAGGGCCCAACGCCGGCAAACAGGTCGGCAATGCGGTTCGCGCCGGTGCAGGAATCCACAACGAGGCGAGACAATACGGCCTCGCCTTGTGCCGTCGCCTGCAAGAAAGCACCCGGCGGCAGCAGCACGCTCGCGGTGCCCATACGCACCGAGGGCGCCTGTGCCTGCGCGATCAATTCGCCGTGCCGGGTCAGCCGGGCGAGATTGTGCCGCTCCGCCACGCGTGCGAGCGCTGTTGTCGTCGCCGCAGTCAGCGGGCCTGAGCCGCGTATATCGACATCGAGTCCTTGATCCGTGGCCGTAATCTGGATGTCCAAGGGTTTTCGCGTGGCGTCGAGTAATTCCGCGATCGCCCAAGCCGTTCTCAGAGCGCCGTCCATGTTTTTAGCCAATACCGGGCAGCAATCGATGGCGACGAGGTGATGCGCGCGCGCCGCCGAGAAGCCGACTTCAAGTACGTCATGGCTGCCGCGCCGCGCATGAAACACAACGCGGCGACGGCCATCGCCGTGCGCATCGATCAAATCGGCGACTGGCGCTTCGATGCCGGCCTGACTGAGCGCGGCGACGACCAAGTTCTGTTTCCAGCTGCGATAAGCCTCGGCGTTCAAATGCTGCAAGGCGCAGCCGCCGCAAATTCCGAAATGCCGGCAAACCGGTTCGATCCGCTGTGCGCTCGATTTTTCAACGCTTAGCAGATGTCGCCGGTCCGGCTGGCCGGGCACCGCTTCTACCTCGACAGTCTCGCCTGGCAGTGTACCGGCGATATAGATCGGTCCGTCGGCAGTCTCGGCGATTCCGTCACCACGCTGCCCGAGCCGGACGACTACCAGCCGCTCAACCACGAACGGCCTCGACAAAAAATTCACGGTTGCCGTCACCGCCAAGGATCGGCGATGGAATGCAGCCGCCAACCCGCCAGCCCAACCAGCCAATGAACCCGACGATCTCATCGCAGATCGCGGCCTGAACGGCGGTGTCGCGTACGATGCCTTTTTTTATGTCGGGGCGGTTGGCTTCAAACTGCGGCTTGATTAGGGCTATGAGCGTTGCCGAAGGGCTCAGCAGCCGGCCGGCGGGGCCCACCACGAGCTTAAGCGAAATAAAGCTTACGTCGATTGCGGCGAAATCCGGCACTTCAGGCAAGCGCGAGGGATCGAGGCTGCGGATATCGGTTTGTTCGATTGAGGTCACTCCTTCTCGTTGCCGCAGCCGCGTGTGGAGCTGGCCGCGGCCGACATCGACGGCAAAAACGCGCCGCGCTCCGCGCGCGAGCAGGACTTCGGTGAAGCCGCCGGTAGACGCGCCGACATCGAGGCAGACTCGGCCGGTAACATCGATCGAAAAACTGTCGAGCGCCGCAGCAAGCTTAACACCGCCGCGCGACACATACGGATGTTCGGGCTGCGCGGCGATGGCGGCGGTAGCGGAAATCTCCTGCGAGGCTTTATGGACAGTCTTGCCATCGGCAATGACCCGCCCCACGGCAATTGCGGCCTTCGCCCGTGCGCGGCTTTCGAATATCCCACGCTCGACCAAGAGCCGATCGGCGCGTTCTCGTTTGCTCATGTTTGTCGATGGCGAATTTTACCGTCCACGCGTCCCCGCGAAAGGGGTAGCCTCGCGCTAGCCACGACAATGTAATGCTTTGGCTGGATTCCAACTGGCGCTAGAGCAAATGGCTCCCGATCTAGCTCAAGCGAGCTTGATCACCTCGCCCTGGATATTCTGTCCAAGGGCTTGGAAGGCTTTGGCGACGATGCTTTTGGCATCGAGACCGGCCTTGGCATACATGGCGTTCGGCGAATCCTGGTCGATAAAGATATCTGGCAGCACCATCGACCGGATCTTGAGGCCACGGTCGAGCACGCCGTGGTCAGCTAATGTCTGCATTACGAAGCCGCCAAAGCCGCCGATTGAGCCTTCCTCGATCGTGAGCAGCACTTCATGTTCGCGTGCTAAACGAAGCAGCAAGTCAACATCGAGAGGCTTGGCGAATCGGGCATCGGCGACCGTCGTCGAAAGGCCGAAAGTCGCAAGCTCGTCGGCAGCCTTGAGGCATTCGGCAAGCCGCCCGCCATACGACAATAGCGCAACCTTAGTTCCCTCCCGCATGATCCGGCCCTTGCCGATTTCAAGCGGTTTGCCTTCTTCCGGAAGCGGCACGCCCATGCCTTCGCCGCGTGGATAACGCAACGCCGAAGGACGGTCATCGATCGCGACGGCTGTCGACACCATGTGCACGAGCTCAGCTTCATCGGCGGCCGCCATCAGCACGAAACCGGGCAGGCAGCCGAGATAAGCGATGTCGAACGCGCCGGCATGTGTCGGGCCGTCGGCGCCGACAAGGCCGGCGCGGTCCATGGCGAAACGCACCGGCAGGCGCTGGATAGCCACGTCGTGCACGACTTGATCGTAAGCGCGTTGCAGGAAAGTCGAATAAATCGTCGCGAACGGCTTAAATCCCTCGGTGGCAAGACCGGCGGCGAACGTCACGCCGTGCTGTTCGGCGATACCGACGTCGAATGTCCGGTTCGGAAATTCCTTTTGGAATAGATCGACCCCCGTGCCGGACGGCATCGCCGCGGTGATGGCGACGATCTTGTCATCCTTGCGCGCTTCCTTGATCAGGCTTTCAGCATAAACCTTAGTATATTGGGGGGCTGCGGTTTTCGATTTCTGTTGGGCGCCGGTGGCAACGTCGAACTTCACTACGCCATGGTATTTGTCGGCTGATTTTTCTGCCGGCTCGTAGCCCTTGCCTTTTTTCGTCACGACATGAACGAGGATCGGTCCGTTATTCATGTCGCGAACGTTCTTGAGGATCGGCAGTAGGTGATCGATGTTGTGTCCGTCGATCGGCCCGACATAGAAAAATCCAAGTTCATCAAAGAGCGTACCACCGGTGACGAGACCTCGAGCATATTCTTCCATCGCCAATGCCCGCTGTTGGAGCATTTTCGTCGGCAGACGCTTGGCGATCTGATGGAAGGTCTTTCGCAGCCGATGATAGCCGCGCCCTGAAACGCGTCGCGCGAGATAGGCGGAAAGCGCGCCAACTGGCGGGGCAATCGACATATCGCGCGAATTCATCGCGCCGGCATTATTCATTGCCTCGTAGGCCATGCCGGCCGACATCGCGCCGTCGCCGATGACAGCGATAACGTTGTTCTGTTTGTTCTGCAGATCCCGAGCGACCGCCATCCCGAGGCTGGCGGAAATCGACGTCGAGGAATGCGCCGCGCCGAACGGATCGTATTCGCTTTCGGCGCGCTTGGTGAAGCCGGACAGGCCACCGCCTTGCCGCAGCGTGCGGATGCGCTCGCGGCGGTTTGTAAGAATCTTGTGCGGATAAGCTTGATGTCCGACGTCCCAGACCAGCCGGTCGGCCGGCGTGTTGAATACGTAATGCAGCGCCACGGTCAATTCGATCACGCCAAGGCCGGCGCCAAGATGGCCTCCGGTAACGGCGACGGCATCAATGGTTTCTCGGCGCAATTCGTCGGCGACCTGCCGTAGCTGACCGGGTTGCAGGCGCCTGAGATCTTGGGAGGTCTTGATTTGGTCGAGCAATGGGGTCTTTGACGAAACCGTCACGCTACGCTCCTTTTCAGACCAATCTGATTTTTAAGCCAAAACCGTCTATCGGGGCTTGCTAGAAGCCCGGCAATTGGATTTTGAGCCTCTACACCATGACACGCTGAGAACGCAATTAAAACGGTCAACAGGAACCCTTGGGACCCACGGAACCCCTAAGCTTTCCAGGGGCTTATATCTAGGATCGATGTTATTTCGGACAACCCCAACGTCGATATTCGGTTCATCGGCCGTATCAGAACCAACTATGTAGTGCCGAACGTTTTGCCAGGGTGCCGCATAGCCTTTTTCTGAGGCATTTTGACAGACTAACGGCTTCCAGGCATCGCGAATTGAGGCACCGTGGCCCTCGAACTGTACCGAAAGAAACGCAAGTTTGGGATCACCGCCGAGCCGCGCGGTCGCAAAGGCCGGCGCGCCGGGGATCACTATGTGATTCAGAAACATGCGGCGCGGCGTCTGCATTACGACCTTCGCCTCGAACTCGACGGCGTCATGAAGAGTTGGGCGGTCACGCGCGGGCCTAGTCTCGACCCCGGCGAAAAGCGTCTTGCCGTCCACGTCGAGGATCACCCGATCGAATACAATTCGTTCGAAGGCACTATTCCGGAGGGCGAGTACGGCGGCGGCACGGTGATGATCTGGGACCGCGGTCGCTGGGTTGCGGAAGGCGACCCCCATAAGGGCTACGCCAAGGGCCACCTCGATTTCGTGCTCAAGGGCGAAAAGCTCCGCGGCCGATGGCATCTGGTGCGAATGCGTGGGCGGGATCGTGATCGGCACGAGAATTGGCTTCTGATTAAAGGCAAGGATGAAGAAGCTCGCAGCGCTCGCGGAGCCGATATCCTGGAAGAGGAGCCGCTTTCGGTTGCGACTGGCCGCTCAATGGATGAGATCGCGGCGGGTAAGGGCAAAAAGCGGGTTTGGCACAGTAATCGTAAGGCCGGTCAACCATCCACAAACGCAAAGCCGCAAAGCCTGCGCGAATTTCGCGCCGAGCTGCAAGGACAATCTAAGCCAACCCGGACTAAGCCAAGCCGGACCAAGCCAAGCCGGAAAACCGGCGGCCGTGCAAACGGGCGCACTGCAAAGCCGAAAACGGCAGCAAAGGCGATCACGCCGGTTGCCGTAAAGCGTAGTTCCAATTCGGCGCCGTCCAGCGTGCGGCGCAGCCGACTTCCGGATTTCGTGCCGCCCAGCCTTGCTACTCTGCACAGCGTTGCGCCTGACGGGCCGGATTGGCTCCACGAAATCAAATTTGACGGCTATCGGATCGAGGCGCGGCTCGAGCGTGGCAAGGTACGGCTGCTCACACGAAAGCAATTGGATTGGACGCATCGGTTCGAACGTATTGCCAAAGCAGTTGCCGGCTTGCCGGTAGAGACTGCGCTGCTCGACGGCGAACTGGTCGTTGAGGGTGAAAACGGTGTTTCTAGCTTTTCGCTATTGCAAACCGACTTGAAGGACGGCCGCGACGATCGGTTCGTCTATTGGATCTTCGACTTGTTACATTTGGACGGTCGAGATTTCACCGGTGAGCCTTTGACCGTCCGCAAAGCGGTGCTGCAGCGGCTGTTGCGCGATCAGGGACGCAGCGGCCCGATTCGCTACACCGAACATTTCGAGGAGCAAGGGACGGTGATTTTTAATCATGCCTGCGACATGAATCTCGAAGGCATCATTTCGAAACTGCGCGACGCGCCGTACCGCTCCGGCCGTTCGGAAAACTTTATCAAGGTTAAATGTCACAATGCGCAGGAATTTGTGGTTGCGGGATTTACGCCTTCAACCGCGATGCCAAACGCGGTCGGCGCGTTGACTGTGGCATTTCATGAAAACGGCGAGCTCCGCTATGCCGGACGGATCGGCACCGGTTACACCCATCAGACCGCGCGGGACTTGTGGCGACGCTTGAACGCGCTGCGGATTGATCGTCCGCCGCTCGTTTTGCCGAAGGACGAACGGCGCAAAAACGTCATCTGGGTCAAGCCGGAATTGGTCGTAGAAAGCGAATTCCGCGGTCTTACCCATGACGGCTTGCTGCGGCAGGCCTCCTATAAAGGCTTGCGCGAGGACAAGCCGGCGCGCGAAGTAGTGCGCGAGACGCCCGAACCTGCCGAGCCGGCGACCACAGGGCGGCGGTCAGCCCACAAACCGGCAAACCAAAAATCCATCAAGGCTGAGGCGCGAGAATCAAAGTTATCAACGCCAAAGTTATCAACGCCAAAGTTATCAACGCCAAGGCGGGCGAGCGTTGGCGGGCAAGTTAAAATTGCCGAGGTTCATCTGACCCATCCCGACCGGGTGTATTGGACCGATGTCAGGGTCACCAAGAAAGACTTGGCGAACTATTACGTGAACGTCTGGGAATTGATGGCCCCGCATGTCGTCGATCGGCCGCTTGCCATCGTGCGTTGTCCCGACGGCATGACCGGCGAATGCTTCTTTCAAAAGCATATCGCATCGAACATCAAAGACTCTCCTCTCCGCCACGTCGTGCAATCGAAAGAGCATGATGTGATCGCGGTAGAAAAACTCAGCGATCTTATTGAGCTGGCGCAATTCGCCGCACTCGAAATTCATGTCCGCGGTTCACGGTTGGGCCGCTTGGAGCTTTGCGACCGGATCGTGTTCGACCTCGACCCCGGTGATGGCCTCGCTTGGAAGCAAATGATTGCTGCCGCGCAGGAGACGCGCGACCGGCTCAAGGCCCGGAAGCTCAAGAGCTTCGTCAAGCTCTCGGGCGGCAAGGGCATTCATGTAGTGGTGCCGGTCATCGCGGCCGATTGGGATACGGTCAAAAAATTCGCGGCGCGGGTTGCGGCGGCTATGACGGCCGATTCACCGCAGCTTTATCTTGCAAAAATGACCAAATCGCTGCGCAGGGGCAAAATCTTCATCGACCATTTCCGTAATTCGCGCGAAGCGACATCGGTGGCACCCTATTCGACGCGCGCGCGTCCTGGCGCGCCGATCTCAACGCCGCTCTCATGGGAAGCGCTGGCGCGCACCACGGCCGGCAATCAATTCACACTGCTCGATGCGAAAAAATACCTAAAAGTCGATCCGTGGGCCGAGATCGGCAAAGTTCGGCAGAAATTGCCGGTATAACCATCGTTGCTTAGTTCCGAGACCGCCTACCTGAGGTTATCGAATAAAGCAGCGCAAAAGTTCGAGCGGATTGAGAGCGTTGCACAATAAGAAAAGCGCGCCGGCTGTTAGCCGGCGCGCTATTTGGCGCCTACCGCGCTGTTAGGGCCTGACTTTCAACCTTTCGCCATCTCCCGTAAGCGCAACGGCTTAAGGACTGTGATCGCCATGATCGCGGCAATGATGTTTAGGACCGCAGCGATTATAAAGACCGCCGTCCAGTTTCCAGTCGCGGTCATCAGCACGTTGCCGAGCGGCACCAGAAGCGCCGCCGTCCCTTTCGCCGTATACAACATGCCGTAATTCGTGGTCGCGAATTTCTTGCCGTAGATATCGGTGCATGTCGCCGGGAATAGCGAATAGATTTCGCCCCAGGCAAAGAACACCAAGCCGGACAGAATCACGAACAACAGCGGGTTGGCTGCAAACAATAGCAGCGCGTAGATGCCGATGCCCTCCAGCAGGAAGGCGATGAACATCGTGTTCTCGCGCCCGATATTGTCCGATACCCAGCCGAAGAATGGGCGGCAAAAGCCGTTCAGCACGCGGTCGATGGACAATGCGAAAGTGAGCGCCGGCAATGTCAGTCCGAGAATGGATACCGGGATGTTGGCGACCTTGAAGTCGTTGGCGATCGGCGCGAGCTGAGCTGTCGCCATCAGGCCGCCAGTTCCGACCATGACGAACATGGCATACATCACCCAGAACACCGGCGTCCGTATCGCTTCGTGCCATTGGTAATCCCTGCGTGTCTGCTGCACCGCGGGCGCGACCGGCGTCGGGACCTCGCCTGGCTGCGGAGCGCGCAACCAGAGGCCCACGATTACCACGACGATGCCTTGGACGAGGCCGAACCAGAAAAAGGCGGTTTGATAGCCGCTCGATTGAATCATATTGGCGATAGGAATGACGGTGAGCGCCGAGCCAGCGCCGAAACCCGCAGCGGTGAGTCCCGCCGCGAGACCACGACGGTCGGGGAACCATTTCAACGCATTGCCAACCGAGCCGCCGTAGATCACGCCGGCTCCGATGCCGCCGATCGCAGCGGCGATGTACAGCAGAGTCAACGAGTCGGCATAGGAATTGAGCACCCAGGCGATGGCGACCAACACGCCGCTGCCGCAGATCATGATCTTGGGGCCGAACCGATCGATTAGATAGCCTTCGATCGGCACCAGCCATGTTTCGGTCAGCACAAAGATCGTGAAGGCGACCTGAATGGCAGCGCGCCCCCAATGGTATTTTTGGTCGATTGGATTGACGAACAGCGTCCAGCCGTATTGCAAATTGGCAATCATCACCATGCAGATGATGCCAAAGACGAGCTGGCTCCAGCGCGTCGCCGGCGACGCTATTGATCCCGATGGTACGGTGGTCGATGCCGTTGACATGTTTCCTCCCCCGCAAATGAATTCTTTTTTATTACTTACGGAACCCAGATTTTGCTCTGAATCTGCGATTCTGTCACTAGACTAGATTGCTTGATCAATGCAGGTCTGCCGCCCGTAGAGGGGATGGCACCGTTGCAAAACCCCAATGGATATCGGTCGGCGCGGGTTGAGGATTATGCAGGATAAAGGTCAGCTCGCCAGAAAACTCAGCCGGCGAGCTTGAAACGCCCGGCTTTCGGCTCGAAGCGTGAGCGGAAAATTTCCGCATCAAGCGGATCCTCGAAACAGTAACGGACAAAGGCCGCATAATCGTCTTCGACATACATGTCGAACTTGCCGGCATAGCGGAGAAGAAAGTTCAAAATCTCGCTGTCATCGGCAAGCTGACGGCGCGGCAGCACGACCTGGTAGGGGCATTCTCGATCAAGCTGGCGTAACCAGGCGGTTCGTTTGTCGGGATCCATCGTTTTTACTCGCGTGACCGAACCAAGGACTGTTCACTATTCGTTCTCACAAGTCAATGGGAAAATTTCAACAGATCATTTGTTGTCCGCATTACTCGACATCGAGTGGCGCGCTCCCGGTCGGTTTGCCCGTCGCGTCCAGCGTGATCTTCTCGACGCGCGCTTCGGCCTGCCGCAGCAAATCCTCGCATCGCCGCTTGAGCGCCTCACCCCGCTCGTAAATGGCGACCGACTCTTCGAGCGGCACCTTGCCCTCTTCCAGCCGTTTGACGATCGATTCGAGTTCCTCGATCGCCCGCTCGAATGGCATTTGTCCAATATCGCTGTTGTCTTTCTGCGCCATTGCTCGATGGTAGACCGGATTGCGGTAAGCGCAATCCGGTCGCACAGCTTTTCCGCTATGCGTGCATCAGCGTGGCGACATGGGCGGCAACTGAATTACCGAGTGCCTGCAGATCGTAACCGCCCTCGAGCAACGAGACGATCCGGCCGCCGGCGTAGCGGTCGGCGATGTCCATGATCTTTTGCGTCGCCCAGACGAAATCCGCCTCCGCAAGATTGATGTTGGCGAGCGGGTCGCGCATGTGGGCGTCGAATCCGGCCGAGATGATGATAAGTTCGGGCTTAAATTCGGCAAGCCGCGGGAGAATTCGGCTTTCGAACGCGGCGCGAAATGCCTCCGCACCATCGCCCGGGCGCAGCGGCGCATTCACGACCGTATTATGCTCGCCCGTCTCGCCGACCGCCCCGGTGCCTGGAAAAAGCGGCATCTGATGCGTGGAACAATACATCACCGTTTTGTCCGACCAGAAAATTTCCTGCGAGCCGTTGCCGTGATGCACGTCGAAATCGACGATCGCCGCGGTGGCAATGCCGTAATGACGTTGTGCGTAGCGGGCGGCGATCGCGGCATTATCGAACAGGCAGAAACCCATTGGACGCGCCGTTTCGGCATGATGGCCCGGCGGCCGTGCGGCTACAAACGCGTTGGCAGCTTTTTTCGTGAGCACTTCGTCGACAGCGTGGATCGCCCCGCCGGCCGCGCGTAAGGCAGCCTCGAAAGTGCCCGGTGACATTGCAGTATCCGCATCGAGATGGATGAGCCCTTCCTTGGGCCCTGCTTCGCGGACTGCCGTGATGTAATCCATCGGATGGCAGAGCGCGATGGCCTCGATGGGCGCAATGGGCGCCTGGACGCGCGCCAGCGTCTGAAATTTTTCCGCTTCGAGCGCACGCTCGATGGCGCGCAGCCGGTCCGGCCGTTCCGGATGGCCGAGCGGCGTGAGATGTTCGAGACAGGCGGGGTGGGTGATGAGAAGGGTGGACATCTCGCAAATCTAGGAAGTGGGAGGCTTTGGCGGAAGCGTATGGAGTTTTCGGCGCGGCTCGGAGCCACTCTATGGCAATGCGAGCGCGGCGTCCGCGTCGATCACGCCGGACGCGCCTTCTACAACGGTCCGTTCGAGCGCGGCGGCGCCCACGGCGATATTTTCGGCAAAGAACCGCGTGGTTGCGAGCCGCGCGCTCGCGTCCTCGCCAAGCCGCAGGGCTGCCAGCGCCTGCTTCGCCAAAAGGCAGCCGCCGGTGGCGAACCCGAATAACCGCAAATAGGGGCTGGCGCCGGCGAGCACTGCCTCCGGCTCTTTGGCGAGCCGGGCCATCAGCCAATCGGTGGTGCGCGCCAAACTCTCCACCGCGTCGCCGAGCCGCACCGCCGCCCAGCCGAAGCCGGGATCGTTGCTGGCATCCAACGCGCCGACCACGCCGCGCAGATCCTCTAAATGGGACTTCACCGCAGCGCCATCGCCAAGCGGCAATTTACGGGTGACGAGGTCGATTGCTTGGATGCCGTTGGTGCCCTCATAGATGGCGGCGATGCGCGCATCGCGAAATAACTGGGCGGCGCCGGTTTCCTCGATATAGCCCATGCCGCCATGCACCTGAATGCCAAGAGAAGCGACCTCATTGCCGATATCGGTAGAGAATGCTTTAGCCACCGGCGTGAGCAGCGAAGCCTGCGCATGGGCTTGCTGTCGTACCGCCGCGTCACTTTCGCGTTCGCTGCGATCGATCGCGAGTGCGGTCGCGTAGCAGATCGCGCGCGCAGCCTGGGTGGCGGCGCGCATCGTCAGCAGCATGCGTCGTACATCTGGATGCGCGATGATCGGCGCCGACTGCGAGGAGGATATGCCAGACGCGCGGCCTTGACGGCGTTCGCGCGCGTAAGCAAGCGCCTGCTGCGTTGCGCGTTCGGCGATGCCGACGCCTTGCAGACCGACGGCAAGCCGGGCGCGATTCATCATCGTGAACATGCAAGCCATGCCGGCGTTTTCTTCGCCGATCAGAAACGCGGTCGCGCCGCCACCGTCGCCGAAGATCATGGTGCAGGTTGGCGAGCCATGAATGCCCAATTTGTGCTCGATCGAGTGCGCGCGCACATCATTGCGCGGGCCAAGCGATCCGTCTGCCTTGACCAGAAACTTCGGAACGAGAAACAACGAAATGCCGCGCGTACCGGGCGGCGCATCGGGCAATCGCGCGAGCACAAAATGAATGATGTTCTCGGTGAAATCGTGCTCGCCGAAAGTGATGAAGATTTTCTGGCCCTTGATGCGGTAGGAACCGTCGCCGGCACGGTCAGCGCGCGTGCGCAGCGCGCCCACATCCGAGCCGGCCTGCGGCTCGGTGAGCTGCATCGTGCCCATCCATTCGCCGGAAACGAGCTTTTCCAGGTAAATGCGCTTAAGCGAGTCGCTGCCATGGGCATTGAGCGCGTCAATGGCGGCCATCGTCAGCATCGGCCCGTTGGCGAAGCCGACCGAGGCCGCATGCCACATTTCCGTACAGGCGGCATTGATGATTTGTGGCAGGCTCTGGCCGCCCCATTCGAGCGGCGCGGTGACGGCATTCCAGCCGGCCAGACGCCAGGCGCGGTACGCCTCCTTCCAACCGGGGGCAGTGGTGACCACGCCGTCTTTGAATGGTGTGCCGTAAGTGTCGCCGACGCGATTAAGAGGGGCGATGACTTCTGCGGCAAAGCGCCCGGCTTCCGCTACGATCGCCTCAATATCCTCGACTCCAAGCTCGCCGAACAAGCCTTGCTCGATCGCCGGCAATAGCGGCGCTGCATATTTGAGTGCCGAACCAATGTCGGCGAGCGGAGCGCGGTAGGTCACCTTCGTACTCCAATGGAAACATTGGCCGGCGCTGGCACGTCATCCGGCACAAAGAAATCGGGCGCCAATTGTTGGGTCGGAGAGACCGCGTAATGGGCGAAATCACGGATGCCGTTTTCAGCCAAAAAACTGTCGTCAATCAGGAACCGGCCGGTGAACTCGCGCGCAGGCTTGGAGAATATCGTATAAGCCGCATCGGCCATAATTTCAGGCTTGCGCGCACGCTGCATCATGGTCTCCCCGCCAAGCAGATTCTGCACGGCGGCAGTAGCAATCACCGTCCGTGGCCACAATGCGTTCACGGCGATTCCTTTGGGTCGAAGCTCTCCAGCCAGGCCGAGCACCACCAGGCTCATGCCGAATTTGGCCATCGAATAGGCTGTGTGCGGCGCGAACCACTTTTCTTTCATGTCGAGCGGCGGCGAGATCATGAGAATATGTGGGTTGGCGGCCTTTTCCAAATAGCCGATGGCCCACTTCGACACGACGAAGGTGCCGCGGGCATTGATCTGGTGCATCAGATCGAAGCGCTTCATCTCCGTGGCGACGACAGGCGTCACTGCAATTGCGCTGGCATTATTGACGACGATATCGACGCCGCCAAACCGCGCCGCGGTCTGTGACAATGCGTCCTTGACCATCGCTTCGTCACGCACGTCGACCACCAAGGGGAGAGCCTGGCCGCCGGCGCGTTCGATCTCTTCAGCTGCGGTATAGATGGTGCCGGCGAGCTTCGGATGCGGCTTTTCGGTCTTCGCGGCGATCGCGATGTTGGCGCCGTCCCGTGCCGCGCGCAGCGCGATCGCAAGCCCAATCCCGCGCGATGCACCGGTGATGAACAATGTTTTTCCAGCCAGCGACAAAGTCATCTCACTTGTTGCGCGCCAGGAAAGCCGCGAAGGCGGCGCGCGCCTCGTCGGATTGCAGGCGTTCCTTGAAGTACATGGCTTCGGTATCGACTCGCCCGATCAGATCGTCAAGGTTGCCGCGCAACAGCTTGCGCGCCAGCGCTACCGCGCCGGCTGGCAGCGCGGCAATCTCGCGAGCGGCCTGCAAAGCAGTCGACTCCAAGGCAGCCGGATCGACCACGGCATTGACCAGTCCAGCGACTTTGGCGTCCTCCGCGGACATTGCGCGGCCCATGACGAGAAGGGCGAAAGCTCGAGGATATCCCAAACGCATCGGTCCGAGCAGGCTCGACGCTGCTTCCGGAATAAGACCAAGCTTGGTGAATGGGGTTGCGAATATCGCGCCGCTCGCAGCCACCACATAATCACAGTGTAGGAGCATAGTGGTGCCAATACCGATAGCGAGGCCGTCAACCGCTGCCACGAGCGGCTTTGGATTGCGCACCAAGGCGTGGAGAAAATCGACCGTGATTGGTTTTAATCCACCTTCGGCCCGTTTCTGAAAATCGGAAATGTCACTGCCGGCACAGAAGGCGCCGGGGCGGCCGGCGAATATGACACAGCGGATCGCATCGTTGCCCTCGGCCTCGCGTAGCGCGCGGGTCATTTCGGCATACATCGGTTGCGTCAGCGCGTTCTTTTTTTCCGGACGATTCATCCGCACGGTGCGAACACCGTCATCGTCCGTCACTACAACTTGGTCGGGCATGTTCCCTCGACTGTCAGGTTCGCTCGCGCCGCGTGAGGCTAATCGCGCTGACGGCGGCCTCAAAGCTGATTATAGTAAAGACTACGAGTACGCAGCAGTGCGTTGACACTGTCAAAGGCATGTCGATCGATCTGTCGAATTAAATTGCCGAATTGGCATTTCCCGCCGCAATCATTGATTGGAAGGAAACCGCCGATTATGTTGCGCCGGCGCCTAACGGCGCGGTGACCCGGCGGCGATGCCGGCCTCAATGGGGCGTAGCCAAGTGGTAAGGCAGCGGATTTTGATTCCGCCATTCGGAGGTTCGAATCCTCCCGCCCCAGCCAGCTTCTAAGTGATTGATAGTACAGTAGTTATTGTCGTTTAGGCGAGCCTGTTTCGTGGCCAATTTGCGCGACTTTCTGACGAACGGGTGCGAACCGATTTGCCGCAGAGACGATTGCACGCGTGATCTCGGCCACGGTGGTCACAGAAATCTCTCGGGCGCCATTTCGTGGTTGACTTTTAGCGCGCTGAAACGCTGATGCAGCATGCTAAGCGGTCGCGACTGCACGAAGCCGCCCGCAGAATGGACGATTTGTTTTCAACGAAATCCGAGCTGCACGCGCTGCTCAGCCCAGTCGGCCGGCAGCCGTGATGCGCGTCGCATTAAAGTCATAGCATTGAGTTGCTGCGGTTGCCGACCGTTGACAATGGCCGTCGTAATGTCAGGTGCCAGCCAGGGAAGACGCAGGAGGTTATAGATGTAGGCTGCCGAGACGCGCGCCTCGTGAGCGATGTCGTGCACGGTCAGCTCGGTGTTCCGAATGAGACGTTTCTGGATGTCGTGGGCGCGGGCAATAATCCGTAGCAGGCTTGGATTAGCCGCCGTTTGGTCGTCGGAATTTTCGACAAGCATTCGCATTTCGCGGCCGACGCGCTTCAGGCGTGCAGGCGCCACCAACGTCATGATATCATCGGAGTCGCGATCCAGTTTGTGGTCCTGCATCGTGGGATCGATCGATTGCCCAGCGAGCAACGCAGCAAGACGATGTCGGGAGATATGGATTTCAATTCGATCGGGGTTGATTTCGACGCGGCATAGTACGGTCATGAGCGTCGTTTTGATCTCGTTCGGTGCCTGGACTCCGAGTTTTTCCGCAACGTGACGGCCACGTTCGATCAGTTGACTTTGCTCTGGGCCGTTCTGCGACTCGTCGTCGAAAGCATCGAGGACCACTACAGGGTCGGCGAGAAATGCACGAAGTCTGTTGATCACCAATCCTTCCAAATCGCCGGCCGGTATACGCCTGCCACGTGAACGGTTCCTTCCCACCCCGGCGCTTGGGCGATAATATTCGTGTGCGTAGTGAAGCGTGAAGACCACCTGGGTGAG
>DASZCJ010000324.1:0-3840 GCA_035943155.1 Xanthobacteraceae bacterium
ATCAAGGGCCGCGCCAAGCGCTTCGCCAAGGTCGGCGGCGAAATGGTCTCGCTTGCGGCGGTCGAAATGCTCGCGGCCGAACTATGGACGAACAATATCACCGCGGTGTCGTCGATCCCCGATCCGCGCAAGGGCGAGCGCCTCATCATGATCACCGACAAGCACGGCGCCAGCCGCAGCGAATTCATGACCTATGCGCGATCAAAGCACGCGTCCGAACTGATGCTGCCCGCCGAAGTGGTCGTGCTCGACAAAATGCCGATGCTAGGCTCCGGCAAGGTCGATCAGCTGGCGATCGATAAATTCGTGCGCGACCAGGCGGCGGCGAAAGCCGCCGCAGCGGAGTGAGTGTCCGGCAAACGGCTGACCGGCGTGCGACGCCCGTCACCTGCGTTGTTATCTACTTCGTTACTTGCCTTGTTACTTGCCTTGTTATTCGCGGGATGTCGCCAGCACGCGATCGACCATGGCGCCGGCCTCGCCGAGATAGTTCGCCGGGTCGCATAGTTTTTCCAAGGCCGGGCGGTCCAAATGCTTGGCGATCTCGGCGTTCTCGGCGAGCAGATCGACCAATGGCCGGCCGGTGGCAACCACTTTGCGGCAAATGTCATAAACGAGATCGTGCGCATATTGGCGGCCAAGATAGGGACCAAGCCCCATCATCACCGCCTCCGAGACGATCAGGCCTTTGGTTAGATCGAGATTGGCGCGCATCTTTTTCTCGTCGACTTGGAGGCCCTTGAGCAGGAATTCGGTCTGCGCCAGCGCGCCCGCGGTAAGACAGAAAATTTCCGGCAGCACGATCCACTCGATCTCCCAGGGGCCGGTTGAGCGCTCGTGGTCTTCGACCATGGCATCGAGCAAAGCGGCGACCTGCTGGCGCACCACGGCGGTGAGCGCGGTGATATAGACCGAGGAAATCGGGTTGCGCTTCTGCGGCATGGTCGAGGACGAGCCGCGGCCTTCGTGAAACGGCTCGTAGACTTCCTCGACTTCGGTCTGCATCAAAAGCTTGACGTCCAAAGCGATCTTGCCGCAGGTCCCGGTGATTAGCCCGAGGAAACAGCCGACCTCGGCAATGCTGTCGCGCACCGTGTGCCAGGCGATCGCCGGCATGCCGAGTTTCAGCTCCTTCATCAGCTCGGCCTGGGCGGCAAGCCCGCGCCCGCCGAGCGAGGATAGCGTGCCGGCGGCGCCGCCGAATTCGCCGACCAAGACGCGCGGGCGCAGTTCATTGAGGCGCTGCTTGTGGCGCACGAACGCGGCGAGCAGGGTCGCCATTTTGTAGCCGAAGGTGATCGGCACCGCCTGCTGCAGATTGCTGCGGCCGGCCATCGGCGTGTCGCGATATTTGCGCGCTAGCGCGGCAAGCGCGCGGTTAATGCCGTCGAGATGGCCTTCGATCAGCAGGAGCGCCTCGCGGATCTGCAGCACCGTCGCGCTATCGGTAATGTCCTGGGTGGTGGCGCCCCAATGGCACCATTCGCCGAGCCCGTCGCGGCAGGCGCCGACGAGCTGTTGCACGACTGGCAGCACCGGATAGCCGATGCGCTCGGTCTGAGTTTTGAGCTTGGCGAAATCTATTTCCGCGGCATGGCAATGGCGGCTGATTTCCTCGGCCGCCTCCTTGGGGATGATGCCAAGCCGCGCCTGCGCGCGTGCCAAGGCCGCCTCGAAATCAAGATATTTCTGCACCCGGTTCTCGTCGGAAAATACGCCGCGCATTGCCTCGGTACTGAAGATGTCGCGGAACACCGCGGAGTCGATCAATGATGCAGGCATGAGCGCGGTTCTCCTGGAACAATTGTGAGCCATCGGCGCGGCGAACACGACAATGCAATCAGTCGTCTAACAAAATGGATTTGCGAAGCCCATCCCCCTAATGTGCCGGCAAGGGTGCTGGTATGGCGGTGCTGGTATGGCGAGCGATACGATTGCAGGAAAGGTTGCCGCGGGACCGGGGCGGGCTTTGCCGCTGCCGCCGCATTTGCAGGCCATCCTCGAGGCGGAATATCCGCGGTTTTCCGCAGCCGAAATGGCAAGGCGCCGCGCCGCGATCGAAAGCCTGCTGGCGGAATGTACGATCGACCACGTGGTCTTCTGCGGCGCCAATCGATTTGGCTCTTCGGTGCAGTGGTTGACCGGCTGGCCGGTCACCGCCGAAGCGGTCGGCGTGTTCACGCCGGCAAAGCCGGATGCTTTGTTCATTCAGCACATCAACCACGTGCCGCTGGCGCAGCGGCTCGCCGACCGCGCGGAGGTTGCCTGGGGCGGCGGCTCATCGATTGCCGCCGCGGTTGCGGTGCTTGAGCGCCGCGGTGCGCGCGCCGGCCGCCTCGGCGTGATCGGGCCCATGACCTTCGAGCAGCACGCCATCCTCGCAGGCCAGTTCGGCGCCGTCGCCAACCTCAACCGGCGCTATGTGCAATTGCGGCAAATCAAGTCGGCGGAGGAAATCGATTGGCTGCGCATCGGCGCGGCGCTGACCGATCGCGGCATGGCGGCACTGCGCGATGGCTTGCGGCCGGGCCTGACCGAGCGCGAACTCGCCGATCTCGTCGAACGCGCCTATATCGTGCATGGCGGCACCAATGTGATCCATTATTTCGGCGTCACCTCGATGGCTGATCCGCGCCTTGGCGCGCCGACGCAATTTGTCGCCAATCGCAAGGTCGAGCGCGGTGACGCCGTGGTCGCCGAGATCAGCGCCGCGTTCTGGGAACATCCCGGACAGGTTCTACGCAGCTTCGCAGTTGGCGCCGCGCCGTCCAGCTTGTACCGCGAGCTGCATGCGGTCGCCGATGCCGCGTTCGACGCCATCGCTGCCGTGCTCAAGGACGGCGTGATGCCGCAACAGATCATCGCCGCGGCGGGCGTCATCGAAGACGCCGGCTTCACGATCATCGATGATTTGCTGCACGGTTACGGCGGCGGCTATCTGCCGCCGGTGCTCGGCTCGCGCAGCCGGCCCGGTGCGCAAATTCCCGATGCACGGCTGCGTGCCGGCATGACGGTTGTCATCCAGCCAAATGTTGTCACGCCGGACGGCAAGGCCGGCGTACAGACCGGCGAATTGGTGCTGGTTACCGCCACCGGCATCGAATCTCTGCACGCCGTGCCGCGCGGCTTCGGGCGGGTGTGAAGCCACTGCGCCCGGCATCGACCGCATCGTTATGCTGTTGTGTGGCGAGGAGTATTTGCGCGTAATGGAGCTGTTCCCGGTGAACCAGCGCGGTGAAGCCGGTTTAAGAAACATTTCCCTGGCTGCCAATTCCTGCCGATTAGGGAAATCAATTAAGGAATCAATTAAGGTATTGAAAAACAATAAAAAGATTGAAAAACAAATCAAATTTCGACAAAACAACCCCATGCAAAGTATCCGTGACTCGGAGAGATTTTGGTCTGCCTGGATTCTGCTCACTGCAAAATGGATTAGTGAGCTTGCCGGTGGCTGACGGAGTTGAATTCGCTGCTGTGTGGAACAAAGGCGCGATGGCGGTCGGAGCACCGGGCAGTCATTGGATAAGCCTGCCGAGGAGAACGCCGGTTCTTGCCGAGAGGCGGCAACCAGCACCGAAAGGCGACTTAGTAAACGACTGGACTGAATATGTCGCCCAAACCAAAGCATCATCACCGTAACACCGGGCCGATGCTGGCAAGCCCGCGCTGCGGCGCGCGAACACGGTCGGGCAAGCCTTGCAGGGCGCCGGCCGTGAATGGAAAAAAGCGATGTCGCATGCACGGTGGCGCGCCCGGCTCGGGCGCGCCCTACGGAAATCAGAACGCGCTCAAGCACGGTCGCTATACCCGCAAAGCCATTGCACTACGCCGGAAGAGGAG
>DASZCJ010000325.1:0-7823 GCA_035943155.1 Xanthobacteraceae bacterium
CCGCCACGGTGCGAAGATTCAGCTCTGGGACAATCTCAAGAGCACCTTCATCAAGCCAAAGCCCAAGCAGCCGGCGGAGTGAAAGTTCCGGCCTTATTCTCCGTGGCCGCCCGTGAGCGGTCCGTAGTGAATCGGTACATCTGGAATTTCGGCGACGCGGTCTCGTGCGAGGCGAAGGATATGCCGATCAGTTTCGGCAAGCGAAGGCAAATCGCCGTCCTTAAAAAAGCCCAGTGCCCTCAGCGGAAGCCCGGAATCCTTGCCATACATTTTTGTGAATGCGCCTAACGCCCTTTCCAGGGAAACGCCAGCCGACAGCATTGCCGAGATGTCGCGATAATCCTTTGCTTCGGCCCGGTCGAGAATCGATTTCAGTTTGGTTGCGAGCAAATCCTCCATTGAGGCGACGAGCAGGCTCGTATCCTGCGTTTGCAGCGGCTTGTTAATCCTGCCGATTGCCATGCCGCCGAAGAAAGAAACTTTCACCGGACCGGCCGGCATCGACACCATAACAACAAGCGTATTTTCACTTTCCTGAAGGGTTTGGGCTTTGCCTAAGAAAGCAAAAGCGCTGTCGAGCCCCTTCTTGTCGAGCGCACTCGACTTGAAGAAATCGAAATCGAGGGAAACGCGATGGCCCAGGTAAAGAGCAACCGCAGTTCCTCCGTACAGGACGAAAGCTAATCGGGTTGCTGGAGAAAGAAGAGGCCAGATTTGTTGTTGGGCGGTGGGAAGGATTTTCTTTTGCGGCTCAAACCGGTCCGGCATCAAAGCGTCTCCGAGGCGGACTCTCTGGTATAGGTCGTCCGCGCGCAAGCAATCGCCCGCGCCAAAACTCCCATGACCGCTCGCTTATCCATCCGGGCTGTGCATTGAGCATGACATCGACCAAACATTCGTGCCCGAGCGTCGTTTCAAGCCTCCGCACGTCATCGAAGGACGCAAGGTCCATCGCCTGCGCCAGAATTCTGGGGTCCGACCGTGGCTGCGAGCCAACCGGCTCCCACCAGAAATACTTCCGCTCCAGTTCGTGAGCGAGCTTCCTGGGAAGTAGGGGTTTGGTCGGCGCGTTCATCCTGATGATTTATAACATGAAGCCTCCCATTGGCCTAGCCGGGCCGCCATTTTATGCGTAGATAAAGCCATATTTTTCATATACTTAACTGACGGCCCTCCCGCTCCCCGCTCCCGGGACTGGAAGTGGGGACCATCTGCGCCGAACCGTCAAAACAAAAACGGGAGGCCCAGGCCTCCCGTTTAAGTTTCGTGGCAATGCCGAGCGGTATGCTAGCTGCGGCCGACGACGTCGACCGACACATTGGCGAGGCCGGAAAAACCCAGCGCCTGCGCCGCGGCAGGGCTGAGATCGATGATGCGTCCGCGGACGAAAGGTCCGCGATCGTTGATGCGCACCACGACCGAGCGCCCGCTATGCTGATTGGTGACCCGCACCATCGTGCCGAACGGCAGCGTGCGGTGCGCAGCAGTAAGCCCGCCGGGCGACATGTGCTCGCCGCTTGCGGTGCGGCTCCCGCTATAGGCATAGATTGAGGCAATTCCGCTCTGCGCCGATGCGACCAACGGGCCGCCGACGACGCAGCCGATAAGAGCCGAGGCAAACAAAGTTTTCTTGAGGCTAACAACAGCCATGACCATCCTGTGCGATTGTTGATGGGAAGGGTGATTGGGTTCGCGGCTCGCGAACCGAGGCCGCCTATGACCGTCGGATTGTGGTCATTGTGCGACGCACAAGAGATGGTAATGCTTGCGACCGAATGATGAAATTACCGTGTCAGGCTGACCCGGGCGTTGATCCGCTTTAAGCCATTGAAGTTACAATTAATTTATAATAAGAGGTTGCGCTACATGCAGGACAATTTGGGCACAGTTATGCATCTGCCGCAGCCTACCACAGCATTATTGCAGTGAATAACAGGGGCAAGGGGCAACGCTGACCGGCGCGATTTGTTCGGCGGCAAAGATGAAATTCAGGCGGCGGCGCTCGGCAGAACGTAATTCTTGAATTGGGCGCGCAACGCGGTTTTTAGAATCTTGCCGGTTGCGGTGTGCGGGATTTCTTTAACGAAAGCGACATCATCCGGCAGCCACCACTTGGCGATTTTGCCTTCCAAAAAGGCGAGCAGTTCCTCTTTGCTCGCTTTCTCTCCCGGCTTGAGAACAATGACCAGCAGAGGCCGCTCATCCCATTTCGGGTGCCGCACCCCGATGACGGCGGCTTCGGCGACTTTGGGATGACCAACAGCAAGATTCTCCAACTCGATCGACGAAATCCATTCGCCACCGGACTTGATCACGTCCTTGGAGCGGTCGGTGATATTCAGATAGCCGTAGCGATCGATGGTGCCGACGTCGCCGGTGTCGAAAAATCCTTCTTCGTCGAGAATGTTGCTGTCGTCCTTGAAATAAGCCTTGGCAACGGCAGGACCCCGGACTTTCAGGCGGCCGAAGGTTTTGCCGTCCCAGGAGATGCGGCGCCCCTGGTCATCGGTGATTTTCATCTCGACACAGAATGGCGAGTGGCCCTGCTTCTGCAAGACATCCAGAAGTGCGTCGCCCTTCAAGGTGGCATATTCGGCTTTGAGCGAGCAGGTAGTACCGAGCGGACTCATCTCGGTCATGCCCCAGGCGTGGGTGACCTCGACATCGTACACGTCTTGGAAGGTTGCGATCATGGCGCGCGGACAGGCGGAGCCGCCGATCACCACGCGGCGCAAATACGGCAGCTTGCCGCCGGTCTTTTCCAGATCCTGCAACAGCCCGAGCCAGACTGTCGGCACAGCGGCGGTGCAGGTGACTTTGTAATCGTTCAGCAATTGATAGATCGAGGGGCCGTCGAGCTTTTGCCCGGGCAACACCAGGGCCGCGCCGGCCATCGGCGCGGCAAAGCCGATGGCCCAGCCATTGGCGTGAAACAGCGGCACCACCGGCATCGCAATGTCACGACCCGACAGTCCGATCATATCCGGCCGCAGCGCCGTCATCGCATGCAGCACGTTGGAGCGATGCGAATAGACGACGCCTTTAGGGCTGCCAGTGGTGCCGGAGGTGTAACACATACCGGCGGCCGTGTTTTCGTCGAAGGATTTCCAGACGAAATCGCCATCGGCTTCGGCAAGCCAGTCCTCATAGGGCACGGCATTGCGCAACGAGGTCTGCGGCATATGCGCCGAATCGCAATAGACGATGGTGCGCTCGATGGTGGGAATTCGATCGGCGATCTTCTCGAGCAGTGGCAAAAACGTGACGTCGGTCATGATCACGCGATCCTCCGCATGATTGATGATCCAGACAATCTGATCGGTGAACAGCCGGGGATTGACGGTGTGATAAATGGCGCCGATGCCGAGAATGCCGTACCAGCTCTCGAGGTGGCGCCAGCTATTCCAGGCGAGCGTTGCGACGCGATCGCCGAGCCGCACGCCGTCGCGTTCGAGCCGCTGCGCGACCCGTAGCGCGCGCCGCCTGATCTCGGCGTAATTCGTTGTATGCATCGGCCCTTCAATCGACCGCGATATGACGGGCTGCTCACCGGCATTCGTTGCTGCGTGATCGATGATGCGATGGCATAAAAGCGGCCAGTCCTGCATCAAGCCGAGCATGAGTTGCCTCCCTTTTTTCGAGCACAATCTTACCCCGGCCGGTGGACGCGGCCCGTCCCTTGGACCGCCCGGGGGGTCCGGCCGGCTGCGCTCGACCCCGAAACTAATCTGATGTCTCGCTAAGGCAAACTCCCTTAGGCGGGAAAGGTCATCATTTTGCAAAATAGCTCCCCAAAATAGCTTCCACTGTCGCGGACCATGTTCCAGGGTCAAAACTCATTATTTCCGCAAGCCGCGTTGCAGCCAAAATCGCTCGCTGGCAGGAGAAGAGCGAAGAGCGTATCGACCATACGGTCGAGCTCTTCGACGAACCCGGCGGCGATTTTCGCTGCAACTTGGAAGGACGCGGGCCTTTCGCCCGCTGGCGTCGTTGGTTCGTCGCTCATGATCGTGTAGATCACATCGCTCCTCACGCCTAGCCAGCGACCGAAATGCCCAGCGTCGCGGCCGCGCAAATAATGAGTTTTGACCCTAGCCCTGGCCGTTATCTTCCTGCATAGCCGTTCGATGGCGCCGGAGATTTCCCGCATGAAATTTGCTGTGGTCATGGTTCTGAGCATCGCGGTGGTACTGGGCGCGGCCACTGCTGCGGCGGCGCAAACCGGTTCACAGCCGGCGACGCCGGCGCGGGGCGCCCGGCCGGCACATCCCTATTCGTCAGCGCGGACGCCGCCGCTTGTCATCCCGGAGCAATTCGCCCCGCCACAAGAGGCCTATGCGTCTTTTTCCGAGGCCGGCGGTGCGGCCCCGGCACCGACACCGCCGTCTGCCTGTCAGATGCGCTTGGCCAAAATCGCAGTCTTTCAAGCGCTCGGCACCCTGGTCGGTCCCGGCGATTGCGGCGCGCCGGACGCGGTACAGTTGCAGGCCGTCGTGCTGCCGGACCAGACCAAGGTTAGCGTTACCCCGCCCGCCACTTTGCGCTGTACGATGGCCGAGCAGGTCACCGAGTGGGTGCGCGACGACGTCGCGCCCTCACTTACCCATTCCGGCCCTCCACTTCGCGTCCTCGACAATTTTGACTCTTACGAATGCCGCGGCCGCAATCGGGTGCGCGCCGCGGCGCTGAGCGAGCATGGCCGCGCTGACGCGCTCGACGTACGCGGTTTCAGGCTTGCCGATGGCCGGGAGTTCCGATTGGTCGACATCAATATCGCAAAGGACTGGCGTGAGAAAATCCGCGCGAGCGCCTGCGCCCGATTTTCGACAGTGCTGGGGCCTGGTTCAGACGGTTACCATGAGGAGCACATTCATCTCGATCTCGCCGAACGACGCAATGGCTATAAGCTCTGCCAATGGGAGATTCGCGAACCGCCGCTAGCGCAGGCCGAGAGCACGGCGCCATCGCCCGACGAGACGGATGTGGTGGAGATAAGCGCCGACGAAGTGCCTCTGCCGCGGCCGCGGCCGATGGCGGCAAATCTGACCAATAGCCGCGCCGCGAAAGAATCTGAGTCAAAATAACCGAATAGTCTCGTCGGTCTTCGTAACGCTCAGGCCTCGAACAATAGATATCAAGGCGAGCTTGTGGCTTGCGCTTCGCCTGTCCACAATGATGTCAACTGCGCCTTGTGCTACAGCAACGCACCCAAGCGACACGCAAGGATCCCATGCCTCCGCTCAGCAATCTTGCCGCCCGCGACATCGAAACGCTGGTGCATCCCTACATCAATCTCGCCAGCTTTCGTGAGAGCGGGCCGCTCATCATCGAACGCGCACACGGCATTCACGTCTACGGCACCGAGGGTAAGGCCTATATCGAAGGCATGGCCGGGCTTTGGTGTACGGCACTCGGCTACGGCAACGAGGAGCTTGTCGAGGTTGCGGCCGAGCAGATGCGCAAGCTTTCGTTTGCCCATCTGTTCACCGGCCGAAGTCATGATCCGGCGATCGAGCTCGCGGAAAAGCTCAAGGAAATAGCGCCGGTTGCAATCTCAAAAGTATTCTTCTGCAATTCCGGCTCGGAAGCGAACGACACGCAAGTCAAGCTGGTTTGGTATCTCAATAATGCGCTCGGCCGGCCGCAGAAAAAGAAAATCATCAGCCGGGTGAAAGCCTATCACGGTGTCACGGTGGTAGCCGCTTCGCTTACCGGCCTGCCGGCCAATCACCGCGATTTTGACCTGCCGCTGCCGGGTTTTTTGCACGCCGGCTGTCCACATCACTACCGGTTCGCACACGAAGGTGAGACCGAGGAGGAGTTTGCAACCCGGCTCGCCGCCGAGCTCGATGCAATGATTGTTAAAGAGAGCCCTGACACGGTGGCCGCTTTCATCGCCGAACCGGTGATGGGGGCTGGCGGCGTAATTGTGCCACCGCAAAGCTATTTTGAGAAGATCATGGCGGTGTGCGCCAAGCACGACGTTTTCATGATCAGCGACGAAGTCATCTGCGGCTTCGGCAGACTCGGCACCGCGTTCGGCTGCCAGAAGCTCAACTTCGTCCCACAGTCGATCTCGATCGCCAAGGCACTATCCTCTGCATACCTGCCGATCGCAGGCGTGATGATCCCCGAAGTCATGTATCAGGCGCTGCTCGCGGAGAGTAAGAAGATCGGCGTATTCGGCCATGGTTTCACTTATGGCGGGCACCCGGTGTCTGCCGCGGTTGCGCTGAAGGCGATCGAAATTTATGAGCGCGATCGAATATTCGAGCGCACGGCGAAGCAGGCGCCGCAATTCCAAGCACGCTTGGCGCTCTTGAACGATCATCCATTGGTCGGCGAAGCGCGCGGACTTGGCCTCATTGGCGGCGTCGAATTGGTGGCGGACAAAGCAAGTCGGCGCTCATTTGCCCCGGCCAACGGCGTCGGTCCGCGCGCGGTGCGCTTTGCCGAAGAGGAAGGGCTGATCGTGCGGTCGGTACTTGGCGATGTGCTGACATTGTGCCCCCCGCTTATCATCACCGCGGCCGAGATCGACGAACTGTTCGATCGCCTCACCCGCGCGCTTGATAAGACGTTTGATTGCGTGCGGCGCGAGCGGCTCAGCGACGTTTGATCACGTTCGGCGCGAACTGCGTTCGGCGGTAGGCAAAAAGCAAACGGCGCCGGAGGAGACCGGCGCCCCTACTTGTTTGGGATGTTCTTGCGATCAGTACGTTCGCCCAGCCTTCGGCTCCGGACCCGCCGCTACTTGGCTGAACGGACTGTCACCCTGCTTCGGCGCCAATACGACCACGATCGTGCCGACCTTCACGCGACTGTAGAGATCGATCGCGTCTTCATTGGTCATGCGGATACACCCGGACGAGATAGCCTGTCCGATATATTCGGGCTGATTGGTGCCGTGGATACGATAGAGCGTGTCCTTGTTGCCGGAATAAAGATACATGCCGCGCGCGCCCATCGGATTGTGCGGGCCGCCGGTGACATAAGCCGGCAACGGGCCAAGTCGAACCTGCTCGCCGGGCGTTGGCACCCAAGCTGGCCATTCCTCCAGCCGGCCGATCTTGGCGATCCCGCTCCAGGCCTGCGCTTCTTCGCCGACCGCAATGCCGTAGCGGATCGCCTGCCCTTTTGGCAGCACGTAGTAGAGAAACTTGTTGTCGCTATCGATGACGATGCTGCCGGGCGCTTCTTTGCGCGTGTAGTCGACGATGTGGCGCTTATACGGATCCGGAATCGCGGCCTGCGCATAGGGCAGGTTGGCCATCAGCTGCTTGTCGCGCGCTTTCCAGCCGGCTTGCGAGGCAGGCTCGAGCGTCTCTTGCATGCAGCCGCCGAGCGCAAGGCCAAGGATGACGAAGGCAATTACACGTATCGTCATGGCTGGCTTAATCTCCCCTCCGCCCGGCCCTACGGCCGGCCAATCGCCCCCTGTCCCCAATAGCCAAACCATTGCGGCGGTGCCAGACATTAGCGGCCCGTGACAGCAAGGTCTGCGCCACCTGTTGCAGGAATGCCGCAGTGAGCAGGGCTGGAGGTGGACAACCGGGGCGGCGCTGATCGCACACCGAACCGGCCGAACGCGCTAATTATGTTCGTGAGCTGTTAAGCAAGGGTTTACCAGCGTCATGCAGGTAATTGTCCGGCCTTGTGGAATTGGAAATGTCACGGCAAGGCACGATTTGCCGCCCAATTCCGCCGCACTCAACGCCTAAAAACTCAGCCTTATTCACAGGCCAATGCACGGGAGTTATTTGTATGCCGGATGCGACTGCCGAACTCGACAAAACAACAAGCCAAGCGGCTGATGCTCAAAG
>DASZCJ010000326.1:0-12019 GCA_035943155.1 Xanthobacteraceae bacterium
AATCTTGCGCGCTGCTCTGCCGCCGGGGCGGCGGTGGCGCGTCATTTACGCCGTGCTCGATGTCGAGGCCGTAGACGGGAGGGTTATGAGAGCGTGTCATCGGCGAGCACTTCCGCCGGTGAGCGTTTCGTTTGGCACAGAAATGGCACAGAAATGCGCAGATGTTCGTTGAACGTTCATAGGTTCAAGACTCGATTGAATGCGATTTTTCCGATACTTCCCGATAGGGTTTGTCGTTCGGGACGAGGGGGTCGCAGGTTCAAATCCTGCCACTCCGACCATTTTCCCAAAATAGCGCTAAGAAGCTCGCGCGCAGGCGGCTTCGAGATGCTTGAGGCACGTGCCGTGAAAGTGGACGTGCTAGTCGACAATTCCGTGCGAAGTTGGGGCGTGGTGGCTCGTCCCATCAGCGTTCCCATACCGGGGACGCACAATCCACTTTTGCTTTTTGAAACGTGTAAAGCCCGGAATCCAACTGAAGCTTGGTTGCAAAACGAAATTGAATGCCTTCCGACGGTGGCACGGGACTTACATACGCGCCCCCCACCCCGGCTCATCGCGCTGTTGCGCGCTTCGCCGACCCTCCCCACCGCTTCGCGGGGGAGGGGAATGAAAAAGCGGATCGCGTGAACGGATTTGTTTGCGTCTAAGCGTTTCCCGGACGCGGTGCAGCGCCCATGCCTATCTCCGTCATCCTGAGGTGCGAGCCAACGGGTCCGACCCGAAGTGGCCGGCCTGATGACAAGCTCCGCGAGCCTCGAAGGACGACGCCGCGCACCTCACCGTGACGGCGAGCCTTCGAAGGCGGGGCGCTTACACGCCGCAACAGTGATCAGCCTCGGCAGTGGTTCACGCTTTCTTTTCCATAGCCACAAATGAGCGCGGACCAGGCGGTCGGCTTTCCACAGGGTGGTGAGGCTTTTCCGGTATTTGACGGAAATGCGCGGAACGAAGCGGCCGTCCGCACGGTTGTCGAGCTGAATTGTGGTTTGAAATCGATTTAGCCGAGGGGTATTGCCGTGGCGCTGCGTCGCCGTAAAGCATTGAAATGCCGTGCCGCGCTTGTGCTCGCCGCCGTCGCGGCTTTCGCTTTGCCGGCCGAGGCAGCGTACGCCGCCGGTTTGTTCGATTTCCTGTTTGGCGGCTTCCATGATCGGCCAACGCCGCCGCCGGCAGCACGGCCCTATGCCGAACCCATGGCGCCGATCGCGCCGCCGTCGCTTGGCTCGGAAAGCGTGCGCGGCGGTGGCGGTGGCGGCCGTAGCGTCGCTTATTGCGTGCGGCTGTGCGACGGCCAGCATTTCCCGATGGAGCACATCACCAATGCGACGCCGGTCGAAACTTGCCGGGCGATGTGTCCGGCGAGCAAAACCAAGGTCTATTTCGGTAGCGAGATCGGCGGTGCTGTGACGAGAGATGGCGCGCGTTATGCCGATCTCGACAATGCTTTTCTCTATCGCAAGCAGCTCGTCACCAATTGCACGTGTAACGGCAAGGACGCATTCGGCTTGGCGCCGTTCGATTTGTCCAGCGATCCGACGTTGCGGCCCGGCGACATCGTTGCAACCAAAAACGGGCTGCTCGCTTACACCGGCAAGACCGCGAGGGGCGACGGCTTTGTCCCGGTTAAACCATCGAGCGCCGCGGCGCGATTAAATGCCGCCGCATCGCGCAAGCAGCCGACGAGGCGCAACGGGCCCGCGATCGACGACGATCCCGGCACCATAGCGATGCCGCAGCGCGCTCCGGCGCCGACTGGCGGCATCGACACGCCCGGCCAGAGTTTCCGATAAAGCGCCAGACAAACGCGCGTCGCAGCTCATTCAAGCTTGCCGACGACGTCTTCCGCCAGCGATAACGAGGCGGTCAGTCCCGGCGATTCGATGCCGAACAGATTGACCAGCCGCGGCATGCCATGTTCGGCCGGTCCGGCGATCATGAAATCGGCTTGCGGTTCGCCGGGACCGCGCAGCTTCGGCCGGATTCCGGAATAGTCCGGGACCAGCGAGCCGTCCGGCAGGTCCGGCCAATAGGTGCGGATGCGGGCATAGAAACTATCGGCGCGCCGGGGATCGACCGCGTAGTTTTCTTCGCTCACCCACTCGACGTCCGGTCCGAACCGCATGCGGCCTGCCATATCGAGCGTGACGTGAACGCCAAGGCCGCCGTCGATCGGGGTTGGATAAATCAGCCGGGAAAATACCGGCCGGCCGGCATAGCCGAAGTAATTACCCTTGCCGAGCACAAGCAGCGGCACTTGCGCGGTGGGATAACCTTCGATGCGGCGCGCCAATGCCTGCGCGCCCAGTCCCGCGGCATTGACGACGGCGTCGAAATCCAGCGTGCAAGGCTCGCGGCCGCCGAATTGCACGTGCCAGTGCGGCGCCTTGAAGCTTAAGCGCTCGACCGGCGTTGCGAAGGCGATTCTTCCACCGCGGTCTTCGAGTTCGCCCCATAGCGCGCGCATAAAGGCATGACTGTCGATGATGCCGGTTTCCGGCGACGACAAGGCGCCGATGCAGAACAGCTCGCTCTCCATGGCGCGCGCCGCATTGCCGCCGATCATTTCCGTGCCCTCGACGCCATTGATCTGCGCCTGGGCGTGAATGCTCTCGACCTTCGTCAGCTCGGCGGGATTGGTCGCGACAACAAGTTTGCCACATTTGCGATGTGGCACGTTGTGCGAGCCGCAGAACGCGTACAACATCCGGCGGCCGCGCACGCAATGCCGCGCGCGCAGGGAGTCGGTCGAGTAATAAAGGCCGGCATGGATCACCTCGCTGTTGCGCGAGGAAACGCCGTTGGCGATCCCGCCGGTCATTTCGGCGACGGTGACGTCGTGGCCGGCCTGAGCCGCCGTGCGCGCAACGGCAAGCCCGATGACGCCCGCACCGATCACCAGAACCTGCATTGCATTTTTGCCTTCGTGCTGTTTGCCGTCGCGCTTCGCGCACGCGTGGATTGACTATATAACAAGCGTCAAAAGGGCCATGCGGGATAAATATGCCGGATAATATCGTGCGCATCTGCGCGCAAAGTGAAGTCGCGCCCGATAGCGCCAAGGCGTTCGAGGTCGGCGACAAGCGCCTCGCCGTGTTCAATATCGGCGGCCGCTTTTATGTCACCGATGACGAATGCACCCACGCTTCGGCGAGCCTTGCCGACGGCATGCTGGAAGGTGACGTGATCGAATGTGCGATGCATTTGGGGGCGTTCCACGTGCCGACCGGGGAAGTGAAGGCACCGCCCTGCGCGGTGGCGCTGCGCACCTACAAAGTTATGCTGAAAGGTAATGACGTAATGGTCGATCTCGACCGCGATGCTGCCGGCGAATTGGCATAAATTGATGCCGGTTTCGCTGCGCGGCAAGACACATTATAAACATTACTATTAGCAACTATTAGCCAGGACCGAGACAGTGCCTACATTATCGGATGCCTGGCATTAAGCCGGGCATGACAAAAGCGAGCGAGGGAAAGATCATGTATGCCGGGCCCGGCGTGAAAACGAGCAAGGATTTTCCAATCCCCGACACCATGAAGGCTTGGATTCTCGGCAATCCCGGCGAGCTTGAGCTCGCCCAAAAGCCGGTTCCTGTGCCCAAGCGCGCCGAAGTCCTGGTGCGCATCGACGCCGTCGCGATCTGCGCCACCGACCTTGAAATCATCGATCACGGTTCGCCGGCTTTGATTCAGGGCGGCAAGCCGTTCAACAAGAACTTCACGCCCGGCCACGAATATATGGGCACGGTCGCCGCGCTCGGCCCCGGAGTCGACGAATACAAGATCGGCCAGCGCGTGACGGTCGAGATCCATGCTGGCTGCGGGCAGTGCAAGCGCTGCCGCGAAGGCATGTACACGTCATGCCACAACTACGGCCTCAACTACGGCGATGTCGACAAAGGCCATCGCGCTAACGGTTTCACCACCGACGGCGGCTTCTGCGAATACCAGGTCAACAACATCAACACGCTGATCGCTATTTCCGACGCGATGTCGGACGAGGAGGCGACGCTGGTCGTCACCGCCGGCACCGCCATGTACGGCCTCACCGAACTCGGCGGCCTTGTCGCCGGCGAGAGCGTGGTCGTGACCGGCCCGGGGCCGATTGGCCTTCTCGGCGTTGCAGTCGCCAAGGCGATGGGCGCACACCCTGTGATTCTCACCGGCACCCGCGACAATCGGCTCAAGATCGGCCGCGAGCTTGGCGCCGACCACGTCATCAATGTCCGCAACGAAAACGCCGTCCAGGCGGTCAAGCGTCTCAATGGCGGCAAGGGCGTCGATTACGTCGTCGAATGTTCCGGCGCGCCGAACGCGGTGAATGAAGCGATCCACATGGTCAATCGCGGCGGCAAAGTGTGCCTCGCAGCGTTCCCGCATGCCGAGACGCCGGTCGATGTCGCTCATATCGTGCGCAACAATATTTATCTCTACGGCATCCGCGGCGAAGGTAAGAGCGCAACGCATCGCGCCGAAGCCTTCATGTCGCAAAAGCGCTTCGATGCCACCAAGATCCACACCCACACTTTTGCGCTCGACGATCTGCCGACCGCGATCCGCTACGCCAAGGAACGGATCGACGACGCGATCAAAGTCGTGGTCAAGGCCCGCGGCGTCGCCGCGCATCAGGTCGCTGCGGAGTAAACGATGCGTCATGCCCGGCTTCGTGCCGGGCATCTCGATTGACTGGGCACCGCGCCTTACGAATCAAAGCGGCCCGAACAGGTCCGGCCATGACGTTTCAGTGTTGTTAGACCTTGCGAATCCGAAACGTCAGCAGCTTCTTTTCCTTGCGCGTATCTTCGAGCGTATCACCGGTTTGATTTAATAGATTCGGAATATCGATGCGGGCCAGCGGATCGGTGCATTCGACGATCAGCACATCGCCGGGCTGCGACTGGCTCAACGCCTTGCGGGTGCGCAGCGCCGGTAGCGGACATTTGAGGCCGCGTAGATTAAGCGTCTTTTCGGTCATTTGGCTGCGCAGTCGTAGAACCCGGCGAAGGTCCTTATCATAATTGCGATGACGGTCGATTCCAGCAACCAGCGCATCGCGCGCTTAACCCCGCTCGGCGCGGTCCTCGCGCTTATTGAGTGCCGTATCGCGGCGGTGCCGCCGAAGACGATACGCGCTGCAACAGCGCACCGCCTGACGCTCGCGCAAGACGTTGCGGCTTCGCCACAGCCGGCGCAAGCCATCGCGTTGCGCGACGGCTTCGCTGTCGATGTCGGTGCGATCGGCGATGCCGGACCTTACACGCCGGTCCCTCTGACTTTGAGCGCACGGCGCATCGATGCCGGCGACCCAATGCCGGACGGCACCGACGCCATATTGCCGCTCGATGCGGTTGCGCTCCGCGGCAAGAGCGCGGAAGCCATAGCGACCGTGTCGCCCGGGGAGGGCGTGTTGCTCGCGGGCGACGACGCCGTGCCGCAGACACCGCTTCGCCGTGCTGGACAGCGTATGCGCGTCGTGGATGTTGGAGCGATACAAGCGGCGGGCGTCGAAGCCGTCGCGGTGTGCGAGCCGAGCATCGGCGTCGCCCTCGGCGGCGTCGGCGGAACCGCAGTCATCAACGCCGCCCTTGGCGTGCTCGTGCACCTGATCTTCGCCGCCGGCGGAAGAGTGCCTGAGAGTCCCGCTATGCTCGATGCCGCGCTGGCCGATGAAAAAGCCGATGCGATTTTCGCGGTTGGCGGCACCGGCAGCGGCCGGCGCGACGGCGCCGTGCAAGAGCTCGCGCGTCTCGGCCAAGTCGAGGCGCACGGCATCGCCATTTGTCCAGGCGAATCGGCGGCGTTCGGTTTTGTCGGGAAGCGTCCGGTGCTGTTGATGCCGGGACGGATCGACGCCGTGCTGGCGGTTTGGCTTTGGCTCGGGCGCCATATCGTTGCCAAGCTCGCCGGCGGCAAAGTTGAGGACATGCCAGCGATGTTGCCGCTGCGCCGCAAAGTGACCTCAAGCATCGGCATGACCGAACTCATTCCGGTGCGCTGCGAAGCCGGGATGGCGGAGCCGCTCGGCTCCGGCTATCTGTCCTTGACCGCGCTGTCAGGCAGCGACGGTTGGATCGTTGTTCCGCCTGAGAGCGAGGGGTTTGCAGCCGGCAGCCAAGTCGCCGTAAATCCATGGCCCTAACCATGGCCCTAACTTTATTTTCTCCGAAACAATGAGCTTGGACTCCAAACCGAGAACGGCGGCGGCCACGGTGCTTGACGCAGTGCGACGCGCGGCGCGGCAGGAGCAATTCCTTGAAGTCGTGTCGGCGGCGGAGGCGCGTCTCCGCTTCGATGCGCGGGTCGATCGCTCGCCATGTGACAGCGAAACAGTGCCACTCGCGACGGCACTGTCTCGTGTGATCGCCAGTGACGTAATTGCGCCTGTGGACGCGCCGCCGTTCGATCGCGCCAATGTCGACGGCTTTGCCGTGCGGGCAGTAGATACGGCCGGTGCCGGTCCCATCGCGCCGAAGCGGCTCGCGCTCAACGCCGAGGTCATCGCTTGCGGGGTTGCTCCCGGTATCGAAGTCGCGCCCGGTACAGCCACGACCATCGCTACCGGGGGCGTCATTCCGCGTGGCGCCGACGCCGTGGTGATGATCGAGCATACCGAGCTCGTCGAAGATGACGCGGCGCCGGCGATCGATGTGCATCGTGCCGCGGCCAGCGGTCAGTTTGTTTCTTATGCCGGCTCGGATATCGCGCGCGGTGAGACTTTGCTGCGGCGGGGCACGGAACTTGGCTCGCGAGAGATCGGCATGCTCGCCGCGTGCGGCTTTGCGAGCGTCGCAGTCATCCGCCGTCCGCGCGTTGCGGTCCTTTCGACCGGTGACGAGCTGGTTGAACCCGGCCGGCCGCTTCGTCCCGGCGCCGTCTATGACAGTAACGGCGCCATCATCGCCGCTGCCGTCGCCGAAGCCGGCGGCGAAGCGGTGGCGTTTGGCGCGGTGCCGGACGACGAAGCGGCGCTCGAACGCGCGATGCGTCAAGCACTCGATTCGTGCGATATGGTGGTGCTCAGCGGCGGTACATCGAAGGGCGCCGGCGATCTATCGCACCGCGTCGTGTCGCGGCTCGGCAGCCCAGGAATCTTGGTGCATGGCGTCGCGCTCAAGCCGGGTAAGCCGCTCTGCCTCGCTGTGATCGGCGATAAGCCGCTGGTCGTGCTTCCCGGATTCCCAACCTCGGCGATTTTCACGTTTCACGCTTTTGTCGCGCCGATCATCCGCGCGCGCGCCGGACTGCCGGCCGAAGCCGCACGCACGGTGACCGCGCGCGTGCCGGTACGCGTTCCTTCCGAACTCGGCCGCGAGGAATTCGTGCTGGTTTCGCTGGTCGCCGCGGAGGACGGCTTGATCGCGTTTCCGACCGGAAAAGGATCAGGCGCGGTGACGGCCTTCTCGCAAGCCGACGGTTTCCTGGCTATCGACGCGCTCGCTTCGGCGCTCGATGCCGAGACCGAGGCTGAGGTCACGCTGATCGGGCAAGCCGAGCACGCGCCCGACCTCGTGATCATGGGCAGCCACGACGTTGCGCTCGATGTCGTGGTCGGCGCTTTGACCGAGCGCGGCTTGCGCGCGCGCATCATCGCGGTCGGCAGCCTTGGCGGCATTAATGCCGCAAGCCGCGGCGAATGCGACATTGCGCCGGTTCATCTCGTCGATCCCGCGACCGGTATTTACAACAAGCATCTGCTCGAACCGGGACTGGCGCTGATCCCAGGCTGGCGGCGCATGCAGGGCTTTGTGTTTCGTTCGGGCGATGCGCGCTTTGCGGGTCTGAGCGCCGAGGCCGCGCTGCAAGCGACATTAGCCGACCCGGCTACTTTGATGGTCAACCGCAATGCCGGTTCTGGGACGCGGGTGCTGATCGACAGCCTTCTCCGCAGCGTCAAACCGGCTGGCTATGCCAATCAGCCGCGCTCGCACAATGCGGTGGCGGCCGCCGTCGCGCAGCATCGCGCCGATTGGGGTGTCGCCATTGAGCCGGTTGCGCGCCTTTACGGGCTTGGCTTCCTGCCGATCGCGCCGGAGCACTATGACTTTCTCTTGGTCCAGGCGCGTCGCCAAAGACCGGCAGTCCGGGCTTTTCTCGACGCGCTGCGAGATGAGACGACGCGCGCGCGCATCCGCGCGCTCGGCATGGAGCCGCTATAGGGCGTGTACTCATAAATGCCGTGGGGCGTTGTCCGCTTTTGGGGGGATTGTGTTGCAAAACTCGGATGTATTGCCAACGGGGTGTCAACTGTATTTTTTTGCCGTGGCTTGTTTCGCTGTCCCGATGAGTGAGCTACGACATCGACGCATTAGTACCAACGCTGACGCACCAGCTATGCTGGACAGGCCGCCGCCAATGGCGGTGGACGGCTAAGAAACTTGACGAGTCGCCTCAGGTTCTGCGCGGTTGCGGTGAGCAGGACTTCGTCCCTCGCGCCGGTCAAGCCTCGCAGTCGAAGCCGGTCGAGCCTGAAGATGCGCTTCATATGCGCAAATCGCATCTCGATCTTCTTGCGCTCGCGGTGTGACTGCTGGAAGGCCTCGGTGTTGGCCAGCGCGCGAACTTGATCTCGCACAGCCTCGTGGATGTCTCGTGTGACCTTGCGCACGACCGCCGTGGTGCATTTTGGCTTCAGCGAACAGGTTGAGCAGTCGTTCTTGTTGGCCCGGTAGTAGATGATGTGGCCCTGATCAATGTTGTCGGTGCTGGTCAGCTCCGCACCACCTGGGCAAACGTAAATATTGCGCTCCCAGTCGAAGACGAAGTCGGCTCGGCTGAAGGTGCCGTTGTGGCGCGCCGACTTGTCCCACACCGGAACATGCGGTGTGATCTTGCGCTCCACCAGCCACTTGAGCAGCCTGACCGCGCCATAAACAGTATCGCCTGCGAGCCTACGGGGACGCAGATCGAAGCGGCGGCGGACCCGCTCGACCATGGTCCGGGTGACGGCGATCTCCACTGCGCGATTGGCCCGGCTGCCCTCGGCGTCGACGATGATCCCAACCTTGTTGTCGATGAGGTAGTTCGCATCGTACGCAAAGAATGGGTCGACGCCCGGCCGAGTAACCCATGCCGCCTGTGGATCGGTCAACGAGACTTCCTTGGCTGGCTTGCTTCGACTGCCGCTGCCGCTCGAACCATCACTATCTTTGTCATCATCTGCTTCGTTACTGCGGGCAGCATCAAGAGCCGTCAGATACTCTCGAACCGCACGGGATGCCTCCTCGGCCTTCGGCCAGGCAATCGGCTGATCACCAGGCATCCGCTTCTTCTTGTCCACGTCTGCCTTGATCAGGCTCGCATCGATCGAGAATGCTTCACCGCCGACCAGCCCAGCCGCGATGCACTTCGCCACCACGCCCTCAAATACCCGGCGCAACGCATCGCTCTCGCGAAAGCGCTCATGCCGTGCACGACAGAATACCGAATGATCGGGGATACTGTCTTCAATGCCGAGCTTGCAAAACCACCTGTACGCCAGGTTTACCTGCACCTCAGAACACAGTCGGCGCTCTGAACGTATTGCAAACACATAGCCCAGTATCAGCATCCGGATCATCAACACCGGATCAATTGAGGGGCGACCTGTGTGCGAGTAGTGGGGCTCAAGCTCCTTGTGCACCCAAGTCAGGTCGAGAATGCCATCGATCTGTCGAACCAGATGATCCGGCGGCACCACCTTGTCGAGATCAAACGAATAAAAAAATTGGCCTTGTCCACGCTCCTGCCGCCCCATCATGGACCGCTCCCGCGAATCGTCACCTCAATCCGACGGAATCACGGTTCATCGATCGTCTCAACGAGAGTTTTGCAACACAATCGGAGGTAAAGCGGACATCGTGATTTGACCGCGTCATGTCCGGTTGTGACCCAACGCGGACATCGGCCAGCGGCCAGCGTTCTATCCTTCGTGCCTCAACCGCGAGGAGCTGCTTTGGTGAGGATTGGCGGCGGCGAAGATTGCGCGGAGGGCGCCGCAGCCTTTAAAACGATGCCAAAAAAAACGGGCGGACTTCTAAGTTAGTCGCCACTTACATCGCGGCTAAGTCGAGAGGCGGCATAGTGAATGCAAACCTATAGTAGCCGATCGGCGAATTTTCGCGGGCTCCCTCAAGACGAAGTGCGGACGACGAAAGCTGATCAGCAACAACCTTCTTGACCACATCAAGATGGTAACCCGAAAGTAGGACGATCCAGTCGGCCGCGTCGTCCGCCCCTCGGATATGTTGCTCAGTCGTGGGCGAGCTTGATTTAGGCGTGTCGGTCAGCAAGAGGTGGGCACCGGTCAGTCCCGGTTTCGGTGCCACCTCGCGGAGTATCTCGACAAGCACCGTCTTGAGATCCGTCTCCCGTCCGGTATCTGGAGAAAGCCTGATGGTCGCAAGCGATGTCGCGACACCCCCGCCAAAACTCGCCGCGACCCGGCACTGGCTACGGACCATGCTCAGATGATGTGGCATCATCTTGGTCGACCACGGGGTCGGGGCGTTGAGACGATCGAGATACCCCTTGGACGTCAGCGTTTCGTATTGCTCCAGTTCGTAGAGCACGAAGAAGCCTTCAGCTTCAAGAGTGCTCGTCCAGCGCGATCCCCGTCGAAAGCCGGGAATCCTCATCCGCTCCGGAAAATGTTCATGCGAATGCCAATCTTCGAACTCTGAGCGCTGCTCGGGGCGGACTTTCCACCACATGGCAACGGCTGCCTTCCCCAACAGCGACATACGAGGTTCAACCTTTCCGGAATACTCAGCACCCAAGCGGACCCGAAGTCGACCACTTGACGACATCAAGACAGCAGCCGAAGCATGGCCTGTGTTGCCGTGCGGTATCCATCTGGGCCTAAGCCGGCGATGACGGCGGTGGCAATCTTGGACACAAAGGAATGATGGTAGTAGGGCTCGCGCTTATGGATGTTTGAAATATGGAGCTCGATGATCGGCCCGGTGAACATTTTGAGCGCGTCGAGGATCGCGATTGAGGTGAAGGTGAAGGCCGCGGGGTTGATGATGATCCCGCTACCGTTGTCGATTGCTTCGTGAATCCAGTCGACCAGCTGCGCTTCGCTGTTCGATTGCCGGAACTCGACGGTCAAGCTTCCGGCTTCCGTGCGGCAATCCTGTTCGATATCGGCGAGCGTGGTTTTGCCGTAGATCTCCGGCTCGCGCTTTCCGAGCCGGTTTAGGTTGGGTCCGTTCAGGATATAGATTGGCTTGTTCATTTGATAGCTAACCTTTGTAGCCCCAGATGCGTGGCAGCCAGAGAAGCGAGTCCGGCCACATTGTAATGATCGCCAGAACGACGATGGCCGCCAAGATAAAGGGCGCGGCCTCGCGCACGATCGCGGTCAGCGGCTGCTTGGTCATGTTAGCAAGGACGAACAGCAGCAATCCGTAAGGCGGCGTCAGCAAACCGATCATGATGTTGACGACGACGACCACGCCGAAGTGGACGAGGTCGATGCCGAGCGCCTTCACGGTCGGAATGAAGATGGGAACGATCACGAGCAGGATCGTGCTACCTTCGAGCAGACAGCCGAGGATCAGCAGCACGATATTTACGAGCAGCAGAAATCCCATCTTTCCCAACTCGAACCCGCCCATGAACTTGGCCAGCGAATTGGGTATGTTCTCGATGGTGATCACATAATTGAAGATCAGGGCGCCGGCGATTAGCATGCCGACCGAGGTTGATGCCTTGCCACTCGTCAAGATGGCGTCATAGAGCTGCTTCCAGGTCACGGCGCGGTAGAGAACCGTGGAGGCAAACAGCGCGTAGAACGCCGCCGCAGCGGCCCCCTCTGTGGGCGTCATCACGCCACCATAGATGCCGAACAACAAGATTACGGGCAGCATCAGCGCGGGGAACGCGCGGATGGTAATACGTGGAACCTCGCGCACGGGAATCGGCGGTTCGACCGGGAAATGACGGCGCCGCGCGATGATGGAATTCATAATCATGAAGGCGACGCCAAGCATGACACCGGGCACGAAGCCGCCGAGGAATAGGTAGCCGATCGAGGT
>DASZCJ010000327.1:0-3716 GCA_035943155.1 Xanthobacteraceae bacterium
ATGAGGTCCTTCGGTCTTACCTCGCCCCGCTTGCGGGGAGAGGTCGGATTGCGAAGCAATCCGGGTGAGGGGGCGTTTTCGCAATTCTGAGTCGGCGTTCACGCCCCCTCACCCTGACCCTCTCCCCGCAAGCGGGGAGAGGGAATCAGCCCGCCACCGCGATCTCGAGCGGAAACTTGTCGACCACTTCGTGACCGGTCTCGGTAACAATGAACGTGTGGCCGAGGAAAATCCCGAACAGGCCGTCGGCGCTGATTGGATTGGGCTCAGCCATGATCACCATGCCGGGCTTGAGGACTTCTTCGAACTTTTCCGCCGCTACATGTTCGGCGACGACATGCGGCTTGTCGGTGACGAGGTCGATACCGTGGACTTGGGTCGGCCGCGACTGATAGCCGTTATCGCGGAAAAACTTGCTGGCCTGGCGCATCGCCTCCGCCGGCTTGCCCGGCGCAATCTCGGCGATAATACGCTCATATCCCGGCAGCGTGATCTCGTCCCAGAATTTGCGCACCATCGCGGTGGGCTCGCCGAGGCAGATCGGCGAGCCGATCTGCGCGGTATAGCCGCGATAGCCGGCGGCCAATTCCATATTGATGATGTCGCCCTTTTGCAGCACGCGCCCTGATGGCCGCGGGTTGCCGAAGATCATCGCCGGCTTGGCCATCGGCGTCGAGCCGATGATCAGAAAATCGATATCGCCGCCGCCTTCGAGGATGGCGGCGCCCGCGGCGGCGCGCAGCTCATATTCCTTCACGCCGGGCTTGGCGCGGGCGACCATCGCCTCCATGGCCTTTTGGCACAGCACGCCGGCCTTGCGCACGCAGTCGAGCTCCTCGGCGCTGTGGATCGACAATAGTTCGTGCAGGAAGCCTTGCGTGAATACGAGCTCCGCTTCGGGCAGATTGTCGCGCAGCACATTGTATTGATTGACCGGCAAGTAATCGCCGTGGCGCGGATCGATCTCCATCAATCCAATGCGGCCGCGCTCGAGCTTGAGCTCGTGCAAGCGCTCGACCATGACATCGGCATAGCGGCCGTTGCGGCTGTGCCGCACGTCTTGCACCGCGACTTCGACCTGCCGGCGCACCGCTTCGGCGTGCGTCCCGCCCATCGAGTAGATCAGTGTGGGTTCGCCGTCGAGCGGGACCACCACATAGCTCGCCAGCGCGTGCCATTCCCAATGCCCGGTCAGCCACAACATGCCGCCGCCGAAACTCCAGTGGCTCGGACCGCCGGGTACGATCAGCGCGTCGAGCTTATGCTCGCGCATCTTCGCGCGCAGCGCACGGTAGCGGCGGTCATATTCGGATTTTGAAAACTGCTCCCAAACCGCGTCGCGGTAATATGGCGTGTCGCGCATATTGGCGAACGGCAGCGACTGGTCGAGCTTTGTGCGCACAATGTCCCAGGGCTGCGGGCCGATGCGCGGCGGACGAATCTGTGTATTCACGGCAGAACCTCACATGTAACGCGGGCACGGCTCGCCGCACCTACGCGTCGAAAACGAAACATCATAAGCATGTCTTGATATCACCGCGCCACCCGCAGGCCGGCGCGCTGCAGGCGCGGCAGGACTTCGTCGCAGAAATACGGCACTTCGGCGAGATAATTTACGAACGACAGGCCGATGCCGCGAACGCCGGCTTGGCCGATCATCGCCAAATCCTCGGCGACGCGATCGGGCGTGCCGACAAACGGGTAGCCGCCAATCGCGTTGGCAGCAAAGTAGCGGCGTTTCTTTTCGTACTCCTCGGAGCCAATCGTCTCCGGCGTGATGCTCTTGTTCGCCAGCATGCCGTCAATCGCGCCCCAATCGGCGTTGTCGATATTGACGTGCCGGTAATAATCCTCGGCCTCACCCTGCGTGGAGCGGCATATCACCTGGCCGACGGTGAAGACCTCGATCTGCCGGCCGAGCTTTGCCGCCGCCGTCTTTACTTCGGCGACTTTCGCCGCATTGCCGGCGAGCGATGTGCGCGAACCGGCGGTCGCCACGAAAAACGCGTCGCAGTTGCGCAGCGCGAAAGCCTGGCCGACATCGGATGAGCCGGCATTCATCATCAGCGGCCGAGTGTCGCCGTAAGGTTTCGGATAAGCGCGGGCGCCCTTGAGTTTGAGAAAATGGCCGTCGAAATCGAACGTACCGTCACGCGACCAGGCGAGCTTCACCACGTCGATCCATTCCTGGGCGTAGTCGTAACGCGCGTCATGCTCGCGCTGCTGCACGCCGAACATGTCGAACTCGCCCTCATTCCAGCCGACGACGATGTTCACGCCGACGCGGCCTTCGCCGATATGATCGGCGGTGACAAATTCCTTGGCCGCGATCAAAGGATGAAACAGCGGCGCATGCACCGTGCCGAAGACGGTCATGCGCCTGGTGGCGCATAGGAGCCCGACCGCCCAGGTGATGGTTTCGAGCGAGCGGCCGTGAAAATCGGTGTCGCCGCCATAGCCCTTCCAGCGCGCGATCGGCAGCATGAAATCGAGGCCGGCCTCGTCGGCAAGCCGCGCCAAGGCGAGACAATCCGGCCAGCTTGCCGCCCAGCGTTCCGGCACTTTCGTGGCGGAGCGGCCCGACGAACAATTGGCGCCGAACAGGCCGATCTTGAGCGCATTGCCATTGTACATGGCGATGCGGTTCCCCATGGACGCGCTGCGCGCCAGCACGGCGTTTCTCCCGGTGTTGAAATCATCATCGCCGCGATGATCGCGCCAATCAAGCCGATCGGATCGATTACGTGAAGTGCTGATGCAGCCCGGACCGCACCGATCCTTCCCTAAAAAAGAAAGGGCCGCCCGAAGGCGGCCCTAGCTTGCAGCTAGGCAGTATTAATTTGAACTGCAGACCTTGGTGGTCTTCATCGAGCTTTCTGCTTCGGTGCGTGTCCTGAACGCCGTGTTGCCGATGACGGTTGTTGTCGTTGTGGTCGGCTTCGAGGTCACCACCGAGCAGTGCTTGGTGGATGAATCCTGCACCACCCAGTAGTCGTCCGCGAATGCCGGCGTCGCCAATACGGCAAGCCCGAACGCACAGATGATCGCCTTTTTCATAGTTCCTCCAGAAATTCCTCCCGAACCGCAACGTTGCTCGGCCCGCTGAGTTCCTCGCCGCCCGAAGGATTTGTGCGCGGCTCGGCTCCCGCGGCACATGTCTTTTGCCATAGAGCTTTTGACGCCGGCGCCGAAAGTTTAACGACTGTCGCAAAACCGCGTGGTCTGGTGCTGCCGGTCAGGATTGAACTGACGACCTCTCCCTTACCAAGGGATCGACAAATAATAAAATCAATGATTTAGCCTGAGACAGTTTTTAGCGGCAGTCTGGAAAGATGAAGGGGGCAGGTAAGCTATCCTTTAGCAACGTACGTCGATTAGTGACACTGTCTGCATTCCCACCAATAAATAAAAGGACAGTGTGCCGAAACAATCGAGATTTTCCGCAACCGATCGCGCCTGGTCGTCGACGTAAGCCTTGCCGGCGCGTACAGAACTCAAGGCGTGCGGGTAATCGGCTGTGCGCCACCATGCAAAGTAAAATGGACAGTCGAAATCGATAAGAGGTTACGTCAGTCAGCTAATCAGTGCAGAGGCATTTACGTTTCAGTATTGCGGCTCACCGGCAGCCGAATTGGCTCCAACGCGCGTCCGCCCCCCGACTGCCACTGTACAGCCTACACACCTCCGCGAGCACGCCCATGCGGAGCGGCTTACTC
>DASZCJ010000328.1:0-2596 GCA_035943155.1 Xanthobacteraceae bacterium
CAAAGGATTGCGATATGGCATTTGTAATGCAGCTCAGTAATTGAGGGAAACCGGTTAAAGCATGATCCCGAAAAGTGGGAACCGGTTTCCCGCCTGCGCGAAGCCCGGACGCCGGTTTGTCGTTTCGTTCGACGCTTCGGCGGGCGAAGGCAGGTCGGAAAAGATCATGCTCAAACAATAGCCGCACCGAGCCATACGATCGTTTTCGCCATGCGCACCGATTTGTTCGACTTCGCCTTGCCGGAGGATCGCATCGCCTTGCGTCCGCTCGCCCCGCGCGATTCTTCCCGGCTCCTGGTCGTTCGGCCGCAGGATGCGCACGAGCTTGAGGATCGCGCCATGCGCGATCTGCCGGCGCTGTTACGCGCGGGTGATGCCCTGGTGGTCAATGACACCAAGGTCATGCCCGTTTACTTGCATGGCCGGCGCATCGGCCGCGGCGACCGCGAGCCGTCGATTACGGCAACGCTGATCAAGCGGCTCGATGGCTCGCGCTGGCAGGCGCTGGTCAAGTCGGGCAAGCGGCTCGTGCCGGGAGACGTGGTGCGCTTCGGCGCGGAAGGTCGCGTCTGCTTTCTCGAACAGCTCGACGCGACCGTTGAGCAAAAAGGCGAAGCCGGCCAAGGGGGCGAAGTCACGCTTGCCTTCGCCTTTACCGATGCCGTTCTCGACCAGGCGCTGGCCGAGCGCGGCGACATGCCGTTGCCGCCTTACATCGCCAGCCGGCGCGATGTCGACGAGCGCGACCGCAGCGATTATCAGACGATTTTCGCGCGTGCCGAAGGTTCGGTCGCCGCGCCGACCGCTGGGCTGCATTTTACGCAGACGCTGACGCAAGCGTTGCACGGTGCTGGCGTCGGTCTTCATCGCGTTACGCTCCATGTCGGGCCCGGCACCTTCCTCCCCGTCAAAGCGGACGACACCGCCGGTCACAAAATGCATCCGGAATGGGGCAGCGTGAGCGCCGACACTGCATCGGCCTTGAATGCCGCGCGTCGCGCCGGTGGCCGCATCGTTGCCGTCGGCTCGACCGCGCTTCGGCTTCTCGAGAGCGCCGCCGATGCCGACGGCACGTTCGCGCCATTTAGCGGCGAGACGGCTTTATTCATTACGCCCGGTTATCGCTTCCGCGCCGTCGACGCGATGCTGACGAATTTTCATCTGCCGCGCTCAACCTTGTTCATGCTGGTCTGCGCTTTCTGCGGCCTCGACGTCATGCGCCGCGCTTACAGTCACGCCATCGCAAGCAACTACCGTTTCTATTCCTATGGCGACGCTTGCCTGCTGTTCCGCTAAATGTGATGCCAACAACCGACGGATCAAAATTGTAATGCCTGACGCTTTTTCGTTCCGGCTGAGTGCGACCGATGGCGCCGCGCGCACCGGCGAAATAACAACGTCCCATGGCGTGGTGCGCACGCCAGCCTTCATGCCGGTCGGCACCCAAGGCGCGATCAAGGGCGTGCATCACGACGACGTGCGCGCCGCCGGCGCCGACATCATGCTCGCCAACACCTATCACCTGATGTTGCGGCCGTCGGCGGAGCGCGTCGCCGTGCTCGGGGGCTTGCACGAATTCATGCATTGGCCGCTGCCAATCCTGACGGATTCCGGCGGCTACCAGGTCATGTCGCTCGCGCCCCTGCGTAAAGTAAGCGAGGCCGGCGTCACATTCCGCTCGCATATCGACGGCGCGATGGTCGAGCTGACGCCGGAGCGCGCGGTCGAAGTGCAGATCTTGCTTGGCGCCGATATCGCGATGCAGCTCGACGAATGCGTGCGGCTCCCGGCCGAGCACGCCGAGATCGAGCGCGCGATGCAATTGTCGCTGGGTTGGGCCGAGCGCTGCAAGCGCGCCTTCGAAAAAGCGCCGCGCGAGCGGGCGCTGTTCGGGATCGTGCAGGGCGGCGACCATGAAGGACTGCGCGAGGCGAGCGCACGCCGCCTGGTCGAACTCAACTTTCACGGCTACGCGATCGGGGGGCTGGCGGTGGGCGAGAGCGAGGAGGCGATGCTGCGCATGGTCGCGGCCACCGCGCCGGCCTTGCCGGCCGAGCGGCCGCGTTACCTGATGGGCGTCGGCACGCCGTCCGATATTCTCAAGGCGGTCGGGCGCGGCATCGATATGTTCGACTGCGTTCTACCGACGCGAAACGGCCGGCACGGCCTTGCTTTCACGCGGTTCGGCCCGATCAATATCAAGAACGCGCATCACGCCGAGGATGCGCGGCCGCTCGACGCGCAAAGCCGCTGTCCCGCCGCGCGCGAATTTTCGCGCGCCTATCTGCATCATTTGTTCAAGGCCGGCGAAGCGCTCGGCGGCACGCTTTTGTCGATCGTCAACTTGTACTACTACCAGGACCTCATCGCCGGCGCGCGCGCGGCGATCGCACGCGGCGGCTTTTCCGATTACGCCGCGCAAGTTCAAGAACAATGGACCGCGAAGCGCGATCAACGACCGTCACCCTGAGGCGCGAGCGTAGCGAGCCAGCCAAGTCGGCAACTGCCGACTTGAACCCTTTATATGCGAAATCGGGTAAACACGATTTCGTTGGGGCGACGGCCCGGGCGGCGCGGCATCCTTCGAGGCCCGCGC
>DASZCJ010000329.1:0-10430 GCA_035943155.1 Xanthobacteraceae bacterium
GCTGCAGCAGTTGAGCGGCCGTGATGGCGCCGCCCCAGCGACCACCGGTGTTTTTCATGTCCGCGAACTTCGAGTCGATCATTTTGTCGTATTCGGTGCCGAGCGGCATCCGCCAAACCCGCTCGCCGGTCGCTTCCCCCGCTTTGGTCAAACGCTCGGCGAGCTTGTCGTCGTTCGAAAATAATCCCGCATATTCCTGGCCGAGTGCGACAATGATTGCTCCCGTGAGCGTTGCCAGGTTGATCATGATTTTCGGCTTGAACCGCTTATTGACGTAATGGAGCACATCGGCGAGGACGAGACGGCCTTCGGCGTCCGTATTGATGATTTCGATTGTCTGTCCCGACATCGTCTTCACGATGTCGCCGGGACGCTGCGCTTTACCGTCGGGCATGTTCTCGACCAGACCGATGGCACCGACCGCATTGACCTTGGCTTTCCGCGCGGCCAGCGTGTGCATCAGCCCGACGACGCAAGCCGCTCCCGCCATGTCGCCCTTCATGTCCTCCATATTTTGCGCGGGCTTGATCGAGATTCCGCCGCTATCGAAGCAGACGCCCTTGCCAATGAAGGCAATGGGATCGACGCCACGCTTACCGCCATTCCAGCGCATGACGACAAGCCTGCCTTCATGTGCCGAGCCTTGTCCCACACCGAGCAGGGCGCCCATTCCAAGTTTACGCATCGCGGCCGTGTCGAGCACCTCGACGATCACGCCTAGCTTGCTGAGAGCGGATGTGCGGCGGGCGAATTCGCCGGGGTAAAGCACATTCCCTGGCTCATTGACGAGATCGCGGGCGAGCACGACGCCATCAGCGAGCGCTGCGCGGCGCGTCCAAAACTTCGCCGCCGATGCCGGATTTGCGCAGGCAAAATTCAATTCGATCTTTTTCGGGCGTTGCTCCTCCTCGTTTTTACGCTTGGTTTTGTACAGATCGAACGTGTAGGCGCGAAGCCGCGCGCCAAGCGCAAGTTCAGCCACTTGATCGGGCTTTAACGCTCCAGATCCCAGTTCGGCAACAATCGTCGCAAGTCCGGCGGCACCGGGCAATTTCGCCATTGCGGCACCGCCAAGCTTGACCAAATCGCGGGAGTTTGTGTCCTTGCCGGTACCGACCACCACCAATCTCGGTACCTCAAGCCCTGCGGGGGCGATCACGTCCAGGCTCGAGCCGCTCTTGCCGGTGAACCGGTCTGCCGCCGCCGCGCGGCGCAGGGTTTGCCCCATGTGCGACACGATGCGCCGGCATGCTGGGCCAAATTTCAAATTCTCTCCGCAGAACAGAATAAGAACGCCATGCCAGCTTGTGAATGGCACGAAGCCGAGTTTGAGGGCGGCGGCCATGGGCAATCCTTTTGCAATCCTTGGTCAAAACCTTTGATCGGGCGCGAAGCGGCGGGACTGTGTCGTTTGCCGGCGATTTATGGACCGGACCGGCGGGCGTGCAAAGCGTCGTTTTACTCCGGGAACGGGCTTTTTGCGGCTCCGTTTCTCAAACGGCCGTATTAACGCTTTAGTGTGCATGTTCAATAGCTTTGCCTTGGCAGGGCCATTTTGTGAACGCATGAAATGACGGGGCCGCTGCTGCGTCAAAATCGACAGCGCCAATACCGGACTCGACAGTGGCCTCGATAAAAACGTTTCCGATTACGTCGGGCGCGTCACGTATCAGCCGAATCAAACCTATTCATTCACGGTACGTGGGCGGTTCGATGAGAAAACGTTCACGCCGCAACGGCTCGAAGTCGAGACACGCGCCAATTTCGAACGCTCGACCCTGCAGCTCTTGTATGGCGATTATGGACCTCAACCGCTGCTCGGATTTCTCACACGCCGCGAAGGTCTTCTCGCCGGCGCCTCTCTGAAGGTGACGGAAAATTGGATCCTCCTCGGCTCAACGCGGTACGACATTGAAAACAACCGTTTCGACCAAGCCCGGCTCGGCGTCGGTTATGTCGACGATTGCTTCATGTTGTCGGTGAACTGGTTGGCCGGGTATACTTACACCACGGCTGCGGCCGCCCCTGTCCGAAACAACACTGTCATGCTGCAATTCAGCTTGCGCACACTCGGTCCCGATGCATTGGCGCCGGTGGGCGCGTCGTACTGAATTGTACGCGCAATTGCGGAATTGACCCATGGTTGAGAGGCGGGCGCGAAGGTAAAAATTGGATATGGTAACTGTCGTGAAGGAGAGGAACTAGTGACGCCGGCAATCAGTTTGTGTCGTGCATCCAAACATTTTGCTTTGGCCGCGCTCATCGCTGCGGCAATTGCCGCAGCCGCGTTCCCCGTGCGAGCACAACAGGTCGTTCTCCTCGTGAACGGCACGCCGATCACTGATCTCGATATCGTGCATCGCCAGAAATTTCTCGAAATGAGCACTCATAAAAAGCCGAGCCGACAAGAAGCGATCGATAGTCTCGTTGACGAGACGCTGGAACTGCGAGAAGCGCAGCGCTATTCGCTTGATCCGTCCGATACAGACGTCCAGCAGGCGTATGAGAATGTGGCCGAAGGCATGGGCGTGGATACGCAGAAGCTGACTCAAATGTTAAATAATGGTGGCGCCAGCGCGGATACGCTTAAGCACCGGCTCAAGGCGCAGATTGCATGGACGACACTGGTACGCGGACGGTACAAGGTCAGTCTGGAGATTGCCGATAAAGACGTCGAAGCCGAACTCCAGCTGCATCAGCCGGATGAAAAACGTCAGACGGGTTACGAGTACACGATGCGCCCCATCGTTCTCATCGTGCCGCGGGGATCACCGGATTCCGTTTATGAAGCACGTAAGCGCGATGCCGACGCCCTGCGCGGCCGTTTTGCGAATTGCAGCGATGGGATTCCGTTCGCGCGGGGCCTTCCGGAGGTTGCCGTACGCGATCCGGTCAACAAGTCGTCTGCCGATTTACCGTCTGCTCTCCGCAGCATCCTCGACAATGTCGAGGTCGGTCATTTGACAGCGCCGGAACAGACGCCAGAGGGCATACAGATGTTTGCCGTCTGCTCGAAGAAGGAATCGAAGGCCGAAGCGCCAGGGCTCAAAGAGGTCCGCGACAAAATTTTCGAAAAGAAATTTGGCGCCAAGGCCAATCGTTATCTTGCCGATTTGCGACGCCAGGCGATGATCGAGTACAAAAACAATTAAGGCTCGCGCTCCTGTTAATGGACCAAGCGGTTTTCAGTCCTCGTCTCATGCTGTAGAAGCGATTTGTGCAACCCTTGGCATTGACGCTCGGCGAACCCGCCGGGATCGGCCCTGATCTTGCGCTGGCCATTTGGCAGCGGCGCGCCGAGCTTGACATACCGCCCTTTTACATGGTCGGCGAACCCGAATTTCTCGGCCGACGCGCCGACCAGCTCGGCTTGCGTATCCCGATCGAACGCGCCACCCCGGCGACGGCTGCGGCGATATTTCGCTCGGCGCTTCCAGTGACCGCGCTTGGCGTCTCAATCAGTGCCGAGGCAGGCAAGCCCGATCAATCAAGCGCGCCCGCGGCGGTGGCCGCTATTCGCCGCGCCGTTGCCGATGTCCTGGCTGGATCGGCGGCCGCTGTTGTGACCAATCCGGTCGCCAAAAATGTGCTCTATAATTCTGGCTTCGCCGAACCGGGTCATACGGAATTTCTCGCCAGACTGGTGCAGGAAGCATCAGGCAAGATATTGCGGCCGGTGATGATGTTGTGGTCGCCGGAATTGGCGGTGGTGCCGGTCACAATCCATCTGCCGCTCAAAGAAATATTCCAGCGACTTTCGACCGAACTTATCGTCGAAACCGGCCGCATCGTCGCCCGCGATCTTACTAAACGCTTCGCCCTACCCCGGCCCCGCCTGGCGATCGCTGGACTTAATCCGCACGCCGGTGAAGCCGGCATGCTTGGCGAGGAAGATCGAGCGATCGTCGCGCCGGCCGTCGCTGCGCTTATTGCTGAAGGTATCGATGCGCGAGGACCGCTTCCCGCCGATTCGATGTTTCACCAAGCCGCACGCGCGAGCTACGATGCCGCTTTGTGCATGTATCACGACCAGGCGCTTATCCCGATCAAGACGCTAGCGTTCGATCATGCCGTCAATGTAACGCTCGGCCTTCCGTTCGTGCGTACCTCGCCGGATCATGGCACCGCGTTCGATATTGCCGGAACCGGTACTGCAGATCCGGCAAGCCTGATTGCCGCCTTGCGGCTGGCGGCGCGGCTCGCCGCTGGTGCGACAATAGAAGCTCCGATTTCGACAATCGCGTCGTGACGCACGCCTTCGATGAACTGCCGCCGCTGCGCGATGTTATTCGCCGGCACGGGCTCAGCGCGCGTAAATCGCTCGGCCAGAATTTCCTGCTCGACCTCAACCTTGCCGCGCGCATCGCGCGCACGGCAGGATCGCTCGAAGGAATTACGGTGCTGGAAATCGGACCCGGGCCCGGCGGTCTGACGCGCGCGCTTTTAGCGCTCGGTGCACCGCGCATCATTGCCATCGAGCGTGACGCGCGCGCGGTCGCCGCGTTGGAGGAAATCGCCGCGCATTATCCTAATCGGCTCGAGATCGTTACTGCCGACGCGCTGACATACGACGCCCGGACCCATCTGACTTCCGGCCGGGCGCGCATCGTCGCCAATCTGCCCTACAATATCGCAACTGCTTTGCTGGTGATGTGGGTCAGCATCGAGCCGTGGCCACCATGGTACGATTCGGCTGTCCTCATGTTCCAACGCGAGGTCGCAGAGCGGATTGTCGCGGGTCGCGGATCGAAAGCTTATGGGCGATTGTCCGTAATTGTGCAGTGGCGCTGCGAAGCTCGCATCGCCTTTGACGTAAACGCCTCCGCCTTCGTGCCACCGCCCAAAGTGAAATCTTCCCTGGTGCGGCTGGTGCCGCGCTCCACACCGCTGCCGTGTGATCGCGCCATGCTCGAGGCTGTGACGCAAGCGGCGTTCGGGCAGCGGCGCAAAATGCTGCGTCAGAGCTTGCGCTCGCTGGGCACAAACACATCAGAGTTGATCGCGGCGGCCGGGCTCGATCCGACGGCGCGCGCCGAAGACGTCTCGGTCGAGCAGTTCGTGCTGTTAGCGCGGATTCTCCGCGATCAGCGCGGCCGTCTCAAAGCATGATCCCGAAAAGTGGCAACCGGTTTTCGGAAAAGATCATGCTCAAACAAAAAGCTAGAGCGGAATGACGATTCCACGAAATCTCATCCCGCTCTAGCCCCGATTGAAAAGCAAAGCCCTGCGGGTGATAAACCGCCATGAGCAAGTTTCGCCGGCAGTCCCTCGTCGCCTATGGCCAGCCCTTGAGCGAAACGACGGCTGACCGTCCGGCGCCACGCGGAACCGAAGTGCTGGTGCGCGTGACGTGCTGCGGCGTCTGTCATTCGGATCTGCATGTGCAGGATGGCTATTTCGCGCTGGGCGGCGACCGGCGGCTCGATATCACCAAGGATCGCGCCTTACCATTTACGCTCGGCCACGAGATCGCCGGTACCATCGAAGCGGCGGGCGAACGCGCCGAGGGATCAGTCATCGGCCGACAAGTTGCCGTTTATCCTTGGATTGGCTGCGGCGCTTGCGCGGCTTGCCGCGCTGGCGAAGAGAACATGTGTTCCGCGCATCATCATCTCGGTATTTCGGCCGACGGCGGTTTCGCGACCTATGTCCTAGTGCCGCATCCGCGCTATCTACTCGACTACGCCCCACTGGCGCCGAGTTTTGCCGGGCCGCTGATGTGCTCGGGGCTGACCGCTTATAGCGCACTCAAGCGGCTGACCTCGCATGCGGAGCGCGGGCCGGTCTTGCTGGTCGGCCTCGGCGGGGTCGGCATGATGGGTTTGGCGCTGGCCCGCACGCTGTTTCGCCAGCCGCCGCTCGTTGCCGACATCGATGCCGAAAAACGAAATGCGGCGCTCGAGGCCGGCGCGGTGCAAGCTTTCGACCCCGCCGACCCGCAAACGCGTAAAGCGATCCTGGCGGCAGCCGGCGGCGGGTTATTTGCCGTTTGTGATTTTGTCGGCTCGGACAAGTCGCTGCAGTTTTCGACTGGAGTGCTCGCACGTGGCGGCAAGGTCGTCGTCAGCGGGCTCCTTGGCGGCAGCTTTTCCATTCCAGCCGCCATGATCGCGATCAAGGCCATCACCATCGAGGGCACGTTGACAGGCACCTTGGCGCAAGCGCGCGAACTCATCGCGCTGGCACGCGCCGGAAAAATCGCGCCGATACCGACGCATGCGCGGCCGCTCGACCAAGCGCAAGCCGCACTCGACGATTTGCGCGCCGGTCGCGTGGTCGGCCGCACGGTGCTCGCGGTCTGACGTCGCAGGTGGTGTGATCGTCATGCCCGCGCTTGTCGCGGGCATCTACGTCTTAGATATTGGACTAAGACAAAGACGTGGATGGCCGGATCAAGTCCGGCCATGACGCGAGTCAACTCAAATACTGGCGAATTTTCGCCAGCAATTGACGCGGGCTGTAAGGTTTGGGGACGTAGTCATCGCAGCCCGCCTCGCGCGCTTTCTTCTCCTCGCCGCTGAGCGCATAAGACGTAACGGCGATGATCGGGATCGACCGCAGATCGGGATCGGTTTTGATGTGCCGGGTGGCCGTATAACCGTCCATGACCGGCAATTGGATGTCCATCAGAATGAGATCGGGCCGCTGCTTTGCGATGGCCGCGAGCGCCGCTTCGCCATTCTCGGCCTCAGTGATTTCATAACCGCTGTCAGCAAGCATATCGCGAATGATCTGCCGATTGTCCGGCTGGTCCTCGACCACGAGAATGCGCTTGCTCATGTCGCCTCCGCCAGTTCCACTTGGCGCTCGACGCGAACCGGCACTGTAAACGAAAAGGTCGAGCCTTGACCGATTGTTGAATCGATCCAAATTCGTCCGCCATGCATCTCGACGATTCGTTTCGAGATGGCCAGTCCCAGACCGGTCCCACCCTTCTTGCGGGTAATCGAATTGTCGGCCTGCTGAAATTCCTGAAACAGCTTGGATTGATCGGCCGCCGAAATGCCAGGGCCAGTATCGCGAACGGATACATGGAATGAGCCATTATTCGCTTTTGCCTGGATAGCGACTTCCCCCGCGTCGGTGAATTTGATGGCGTTGCCAACGAGATTGATCAGGACCTGCGTCAGGCGGCGCCCATCACCGTGGCCTGGCGGTAATTCCGAAGCAAGCTCGAGCTTGAACGCGAGCTTTTTGTCGCTAGCCAAAGGTTCGAGCGTGCTACGAACGGTATGGGCGATGTCCGCAACTGTGTAGTCGCTGAGATCGAGTTGTAGTTGGCCAGCTTCGATCTTCGACAGATCGAGCACGTCGTTGATCAAACCGAGCAGGTGACGGCCGTTGCTTTCCAGCCGCTTGAGCACCGCGGCCATCTTTTCCGACGGCTCGCCATAGGCGCCGTCCGCCATTAATTCGGTATAGCCGAGGATTGCGTTAAGCGGCGTGCGCAGCTCGTGGCTCATATTGGCGAGGAATTGCGATTTGTGCTTGCTCGCCTCTTCAAGCTGCCGGCTCTTGTCCTGGATTTCGTCGAACAGCCGCACGTTCTCGATGGCAATCGCCGCCTGGTCGGCAAAGGTCGAAACCAATTCGATCTGTTTTTCAGTGAATGGCCGCACGTCCGACCGTGTCAGCGACATTACGCCGATCGGAATGCCCTCCCGCATCATTGGGACGCTGAGAACCGTCCGATAATCGCCCAATCTTTGCGCCGCGATTAAGGTGTATTCCGGATCAGCACTGACATCGGGGATATGAATCACCCGGCCTTCGAGCAGCGCGCGTCCGGACGCTGAACCGCGTTCAGGCTCGATTGCAATATCTTTGACATGATCCATGAATTCGCGAGAGAAGCCGTAAGCTTCGGCGCGAAAGAACACACCACCTTTCTGGCGCGTAATAGTGGCCTTATCGGCCTCGCAAAGGTGGGCAGCCGACTCAATAAGCGTTTGCAGTACGGTTTGAAGATCGAACGTCGAACGGCTGATGACTTTGAGCACATCGGCGGTCGCCGTTTGCTGCTGCAGCGACTCGGACAGCTCCTCCGTACGCGCCTGAACCTCGTCGAACAAGCGTACATTCCGGATTGCGATCACGGCCTGATCGGCAAAAGCCTGCAGCAGCGCGATCTGGCGCACAGGGAAAGCTCCGGCATTGGCCCGAGCAACTGTGATGACTCCGATCGGGTTGCCTTCATGCAGCAACGGCACTGCCACAATGCTGCGATAAGCCACCGCTCGCGCGAGACCTTGGGCTTGCACGCCATAGGCGTCATCAGCCTTGACATCTGCTACCTCTACAACCGCACGGCGTAATATCGCTCGGCCGGACGCCGTGTCCTCCCTGGCCGGCATTGGCATCATGCTGCGAAAAGCATCCAATCCTTCGGTGCTTAAGCCATAACTGCTGGCAAAATCCATGACCTTGCCATCAAATCGGACCACAAAAGAAAACTGGCCGTCACACAGCCTCACTGCACTCTCTGCGATTGAATCGAACACCGGCTGAACGTTCGTCGGCGAATTGGAAATAACGCGCAGCACTTCCGCGGTCGCCGTCTGCTGCTCCAGCGATTGCCGCAGCTCGTTGAGCAGCCGCGTATTCTCGATGGCAATAACGGCTTGGGCGGCAAAATTCTGCACCAGCGCGATCTGCTTGTCGGTGAACGGCCGCACCTCCTGACGATAGATGATGATGGCACCGATCAACTCGTCTTCCTTCAGCATTGGCACGACGAGTTCCGTTCGCGCGCCGGCAGTATCGGCAAGCGCCACGACGCGTGAATTGCCGTCGCGATAGCTCTGGTCGAGTCGAAGATCGAGGATATGGATGACTTGTTTGCTTTGTGTGAGACGATCGAGCGGAGTGCCGGGATTTTGCCGGACGTCAGCGACCGGGTCGCGGCGATACCAGTCGGCATAGTAAGACTCGCCGTGCACTGCCACCGCGCGGAAGCAGGTTCCCTCAAGCAGGAACAAATTGCCCAGTTTGGCTTCGCAGATGCGGGCAGCATTATCCAGCATTGCGTTGAAGACCGGCTCCAACTCGCCGGGCGACGAACTGATGACGCTCAAAACTTCGGAGGTCGCCGTCTGCTGCGCCAGCGACTCGCGCAATTCGTTGAGCAGCCGCGTGTTCTCGATGGCGATGACGGCCTGGGCGGCGAAGTTCTGCACTAGCGCTATCTGTTTGTCGGTGAAGGGCCGGACTTCCAGACGATAGATGGCGAGCGCGCCGACCAGCATGTTTCCCTTGACCATCGGGACCAGCAGCAGCGTGCGCGCGCCACCGCCATCGACAAGCTCACAAAAGGTCGGATCGCGATCAATATAGGCCTGTGCAGTCCTGACATCGGCGATGTGGATGACTTCTTTCGTTCGCGTGACGCGATTGAGTGGTACTTCCGGATGCATATGGCGGACGACAATGCCGCGGCGCCGCGCTGCGGCATAGGCCGGCGAAGCGCTATGCAGAGCCGCGGAAACAAAATCCTTGCCGTCGTAAAGAAACATATTGCCGAGCTTAGCATCGCAGAAACTGACGGCTTTTTCCACGATCGCGTCAAAGACCGGCTCAAGCTGGCCGGGCGAGGTGGAAATGATGCTCAGCACCTCGGCCATCGCCGTCTGCTGCTCTAGCGATTCGCGCAATTCATTGAGCAGCCGCGCGTTCTCGATGGCGATGACGGCTTGGGCGGCGAAGTTCCTCAGCAGCTCAATCTCTTTGTCGGCAAAGAGGCGTACTTCTTGGCGATAGATAACAATCGCGCCAACCAAGACGTCATCTTTAAGCAACGGAATATCGACCAGGGTTCGCGCGCCGGCGAGTTCTACGGTGGCAACGCGCAGCGCATCGCGTTCCGCGTAAGCTGCTCCCGCTTTGAGATCCTCGGTCTGGTTGACCTGCTTGGTCTTGACTAGGCGGGCAAGACCGGTCTGCGGTCCGGGACGGATCGTGGGATTGCCCCGCCACCATTCGCTTAAAGCGGCCGGCGCGCCGTGCATGGCAACGATCGTGAATTTGTCGCCGTCGCAAAGGAACAAGTTGCCGAACCTGGCGCCGCAAATGTTTACGGCATTCGCGAGTATCGTCTCAAAAACCGGCCTCAGATCGCCAGGTGAGCTTGAAATGACCTTGAGCACGTCGGCTGTTGCTGTCTGCTGCTGCAGCGATTCGCGCAACTCGTTCAGCAGCCGTGCATTCTCGATGGCGATGACAGCCTGGTTGGCAAAGGTGGTTATGAGATCGACCTGCTTCTCAGTGAAAGCCTGCACCCAACTGCGTGTGAGCACGACCACCCCGATCACCACGCCTTCGCGGAGGAGCGGCACGCCCAAGATGGTGCGATAGCCTTTGTGACCTATCGCGGTCAGCGTGTATTCAGGGTCACTTAGAACGTCGGCAACCTGAATTGTACGCCCTTCAAGCGC
>DASZCJ010000330.1:0-6093 GCA_035943155.1 Xanthobacteraceae bacterium
CCGCTCAGCCGTTGTATCCCGATCTGAGGCCATCGGGCTCGTGCGGCAACAGACCGTTTTCGGTCAAAGCCGCGCGAAACCCGATGCCGCGGTCAGAGCCGGAGCCCTGAATCGGGGCTACGGCGCGACCTTAATGGCCCGCTGTCCGGATGCCGTCGGGACCGCCCGTGACTTTGAGCTGGCCAGTCACTTTCAGGCTTTTGCCGTTGAAGCTGACGACGGCAAGCGCGTTATCGACCATGCTCTGCGCCAGCAGCGTCTTGCCGTCACGGCTCCAGGCGACACCTTGCGGCCATTTGCCGATGTTAACTTCGGCCACTTTGGTAAGCTTGGTGCCATTGACGCTGAAAACGACGAGTAGACCATGATCGTTGTAGAACGGATGGCTTGGCGTCAGATTCGAGCCGTTCTGCGGGATCACTGCTAGAAACTTGCCATCGTCTGAAAACGCCAAGTCTTCGATGTATTGCCCGACATCCACGGTGCTGACGATGCGCGGCGCTTTTCCGGTCAGATCGATGACATTCACCGGCATGATGTCGCCGGCATTGGCTCCCTGATTGCCGACCACCGCGATGTCTCCTTTGGGACTGACTTCGATCGCATAGGGCCGGTGGCCGCCGGTCATGATGCGCTTGGTATCGGTGACCGTGCTGCCGTCAACCGAGAGAACCGAAATCCGATGATCACCGTCACGGGTGACCAGCGCGGTCTTGCCGTCTGGCGTGAAGGCCACGGAGCTTGGACTCGATTTCGGATCGCCAAAATCGACCTTTCCAGCGGCAGTCAATTTATTGCCAGCGATCGTGAAGATGGACACGGTGCCTTCGTGACGATTAGCCACCAAGGCCAAGGTACCGGCTTTGTTGATCGCCAGGCCATTCGGTCCAAGACCCGACTCGAGTGTTGCGATCACGGCCGGCGGTTTGGCCTTGAGATCGATGACCGAAAGCCGGTTGTCCGGGACTTGTTTTTTCGGATCGGCTGGATCGAGCTTCATGCTGGAGGCGACCAGCGCAAAGGATTCATCGGGCGCAACGGCCACGTTTTGCGGTGGGCCGGCTACACTCGACGGTGCCTTGAACTCGGCGATGATCTTTGGCGGCGAAACGCCGAGGTTGATGATGGTCACGGTATCGTCGATGGGGTTCGCGGGAACACCGACCACGCCATTGACGAGGATAACCTTGCCGTCATTTGACGACACGGCGATTTGTGCCGCGGCATTGAGCGGGAATAATGGAAGAGCGGCGATGGCGCCTGCAACCATGACCGCGTGAATTCTTGAAATAGGATATTTCATTTATTCCTCCCAGCCCGGTATTTTTTTGGCGGCCCCCGAGCACAGCGATCGCCTGATATCGATTATTTAGCAGAGCCAACAATCGATCAAGCAGCACAGACTGAAGTTTAGCGCGGGTTAGAAGACCCCGCCATCACCGCGCCGATGGCCTCGCGCAGCATGCTTGGGCTGAGCGGCTTGCGTAGGTAAGCGGTCATGCCGGCAGCGTGCGCCGCGTCGCGATCGCCGCGCTCGCTGCGGCCGGAAATTCCGATGATCGGCGTCGCGCCGGGCTTGCCACCGAGCGCGCGAATGCGTCGGGTCGCTTCCAATCCATCGATCCCGGGCAGCGTCACGTCCATGAGGATCGCGTCATAACCGCGCGCCGCCGCCGTCGCTGCTTGCTCTCCGGACTCGACGAAATCGACCCGATGGCCGAGCTCGGTCAGGATGGTGTTAAGAATGACACGCCCGTAAGGATTGTCCTCGGCGCACAGGATCTTCAGACGGCGCGCCGGTAGCGCGCTTTGGCGCGTGGGCGCCGTCTCGTGCGCCTCAACCGGTCCGATCGGCAGCACTGCAGAAAAATGAAAAGCTGAACCGCGGCCCGGCGTGCTGGTGACTGTCAGATCGCCGCCCATGCCCTTGGCCAAGGTCTTCACCACGCTCAAGCCGAGGCCGGCACCGCCATAGCGGCGGGCGATATCGGCGCTTGCTTGCGCGAACGGCCGGAACAGCCGCTTTATCTCGGCGCGCGCAAGACCGATCCCGCTATCGCGGACAATGCAATGCAGCTGCGCCCGTCCTCGCCCGGCGGAATTAGCGCGTGCTTCCAATTCCACCGAACCTTGGGCGGTAAACTTTACGGCATTGTCGATGAGATTTTCCAATGCCGCGCGCAGCCTGACCGCATCGCCAATCAAACACTCGGGCAGATCATCCGCGATCTTTACCGCCGCACGAAGCCCCTTGGTCTGCGCCCGCACTGCCAATGTTTCGCCCAGCGTCTCAATCAGATGGCGCGGCCGAAACATCTCCTGCTGCAAAGTCAAAGCGCCGGCACCGGTTTTGGCGGCGTCGACCATCAAAGTGGTCAGCGCGGCGAGATGCTCGGCGCTGGTTTTGATGTCCGATGCCCATTGTCGTTCGCGCTCGCCGAGGTTGGAGCTTGCCAGCAATTCGCCGAGCGCCAGGATACCGGTCAGTGAGGTGCGCATGTCATGCGCGAAGACCAGCAGAGCACCGCCAGGCACTGACCGTGCGGACCGCGTGGCGCCACGCCGGCGCACGCGCCGTCGCAGTGGCTTGCGTTGTTGTTTGATCCTCGCTCGCGCCATAAGCCCCTCGGCGCCTCTGCCGTCCCAGGCGCAGCATGACACGCCAAGGCTCTCAACAAAACTGGCTGGCAGCAAAACAACCTGCGCGCGATTAAGCGCCATCTTCACGGTTTCCGGCTTACCGCCCAAGCTTACCGGCCAAGCTTACCGGCCAAGTCCGATCCTGCGCCTGATCTCGAACGGCACTACGCCCGCGGCGCGCAATTCGCGCAAGCCCGTCGCACTGGTCGACTTCGCAAGCTTCTGTCCGGCCTCGTCGAGAATAAGCTTGTGATGGTGGTAGGTCGGCTCCGGCAGTCCGAGCAACGCCTGTAACAGCCGGTGGATGCTCGTCGCCCAGAACAAATCCTGGCCGCGCACCACGTCGGTGACGCCTTGCAGCGCATCGTCGACGACGGCGGCGAGATGATAGCTCGCCGGCGTCTCCTTGCGCGCCAGAATTACATCCCCCCACATTTGCGGCGCGGCGGTTATCACGCCGGTTTCGCCCTTCGGCCCAGATCCGGTTTCGGTCCAGTTCAGCACGCCGGCGCGCGCCACCGCTTTGTCCATAGCAAGCCGCAGCGTGAAAGGCTCGCCGGCGTCACGGCGGCGCCGGCGCTCCGCAGCCGACAATTTGCGCGCGCGCCCCGGATAGATCGGCACCCCATCGGGATCGCGCGGCCAGCCGCCGTGCCGATCGAGTTCCGCCGTGAGCGCGGCCAGTTCGCGGCGGGTCTCGAAACTCGGATAGAGGAGGCCGTCCGCTTCGAGCCGGCCGATCGCCATCTCGTAATCGGAAAAATGCTCGCTTTGACGGCGCACCGGCTCCTGCCAGTGCATGCCGAGCCAGCGCAGGTCCTCGCAGATCGCCTGTTCGTATTCGGGACGGCACCGCTCGGCGTCGATGTCCTCGATCCGCAGCCACAGCCTGCCGCCAAGTTCGCGTGCCATGTCGGAATTGAGCAATGCGGAATAGGCATGGCCCAGGTGCAGATAGCCATTCGGACTCGGTGCGAAACGTAAAACGCGGCTGTACATCAACGCAACGCTTCTCGACACTGGCGCCCGTCGCGCGCATGCAGTCTAGGGTCAAAACCAATTAATTTCATGGTCGCGACGCTCGAAATTTTGGCCGTTGGCTAGGCGCACATGCTCACCCCCATGCTCACCCATATCCGCACCGAAACCGATCTCGACAAGGCGCTCGCGGCATTGACGGCCGCCGATCCGCGTTTTGCGGCATTGATCGCACGCGCCGGGCGCCCGCCGCTGCGGCGGCGTCCCGATGGCTTTGCCGGACTTGCCGCCACCGTGGTCTCGCAGCAGCTTTCGACCGCGAGCGCCGGCGCAATCTGGGCGCGGCTTGCCGCGGCATTCGATCCGTTGGAGCCGCAGGCGATTATGCGTGCACGGCCGGTGCGGCTCGCCCGCCTCGGCCTATCGGCGCCGAAAATTCGCGCGCTTAAGGAGATCGCGCGGGCGGTCGCGACTGGCCGGCTCGCGCTCGCATCGCTCGCCGATATCGACGCCGAGCAAGCCCATGCGGCGCTGACCGCTATCCACGGAATCGGTCCGTGGACCGCCGACATTTATCTGTTGTCGTGTCTCGGCCATGCCGATGCCTGGCCGGCCGGCGATCTTGCGCTGCAGGAGGCAGCGCGCCTCGCATTCGCGTTGTCGGCGCGCCCAAGCGCCAAGGACATGCTCGCGCTCGCCGAAATCTGGCGGCCGCTGCGCGCAGTGGCGGCGCGCGTCTTGTGGACTTACTATCGTGGCGTCAAAGGGCGCGAGGGGGCCCCCAACCTGCCGAAGCTTCCGGCTAAACGAGGCCGCAATGGCCGTTAAGCTCGACGGTCCGCGGCTGGCGCCACGCTCCGGCCCTGCGAAACAGCTCGTCGTCTTCCTGCATGGCTATGGCGCCGATGGCAACGATCTGATCGAGATCGGTCGCGCTTGGCAGCAGGTTTTGCCGCAGGCCGCTTTCGTCTCCCCGCATGCGCCCGAGCCATGCGGCCAGGCGCCGGTCGGCCGGCAATGGTTTCCGCTGACCTTCCGTGATCCGAACGAACGCTGGATTGGCGTCAACAAGGCCGCACCTTTGCTCGAACGCTTTCTCGAGGCCGAACTCGCCCGGCATGAGCTGCCGCCATCGGCGTTGGCGTTGGTCGGCTTCAGCCAGGGCACCATGATGGCGTTGCATGTCGGGCTGCGCCGCGCCGTGGCACCGGCGGCAATCGTCGGCTATTCCGGACTGCTGGTTCTGCCGCCGGAGCTCAACGCCGAAGCGTTCGCCGCCGAGATCAAATCGCGGCCGCCGATCCTCTTGGTGCATGGCGACGCTGACGACCTCATTCCGGTGCAGGCTTTATTTCAGGCGGCGCAGGGACTAGCCGCCCTCGAAGTGCCCGTGGAATGGCATTTATCCGCCGGCATCGGCCACGGCATCGACGCCGAAGGCTTGCGTCACGGCGGCGAATTTCTAGCGCGGCGGTTCAAAGCGAGGCGGTGAACGGAGTGAATGTAGCCCGCATGAGCGCAGCGACATGCGGGACAGCATCGGAGATGCCAAGAACCCCGGATATCGCTTCGCTCATCCGGGCTACTAACTTCTAGCGCGGCGCTTTACGGCGAAGCGGTGACATGTGCTCTTTCTCCCCTTGCGGGAGAGGGAGCCCGAACGAAGTGAGGGCGGGTGAGGGGTTTCGCCCGCGGCCTAATAAGAAGCCCGTCACCCGACTCGTTGCTCACATCGGTTCGCAACTCGCCACCCTCTCCCGCAAGGGGAGAGGATTCGTTTGCGCGTCAAAACATCGAAAAATCGATCGGCCTGTGGCGGTCGAGCGTGCGGTGGATCGGCGGCAGCGGATATTTCAGACCGGTCGCGCAATTAAACAGTACCGCCTGTTCGCTCGACTTGACGCGGCCGTCGGCGAGACTTTGTTTATAGGCCGCGTAAGTCGCCGCGCCTTCCGGGCACATCAAGAAGCCTTCCTCGCGCGCGACGTCGTCCAGCGCTTGCGTGATGGCTTCATCCTCGACCGCAATGGCAAAGCCGCCGCTTTCGCGCACCGCGCGCAGGATCAAAAAATCGCCGATCGCTTGCGGCACGCGAATGCCCGAGGCGATGGTGTGCGCATTCTCCCAGCGCTGCGCGTGTTCAACGCCGGCTTCATAGGCGCGCACCATCGGCGCGCAACCGGACGCCTGCACCGCCACCATGCGCGGGCGCTTACTCCCGATGAAGCCGATCGCTTCCAGCTCGGCAAAGGCCTTCCACATGCCGATCAATCCGGTGCCGCCGCCGGTCGGATAGAAGATGACGTCGGGCACTGACCAGCCGAGCTGTTCCGCAAGCTCCAGGCCCATCGTCTTTTTGCCTTCGATCCGGTACGGCTCTTTGAGCGTCGAGACGTCGAACCAGCCGACTTTGTCCTTGCCCTCGCCGACGATCTTGCCGCAATCGTCGATCAGGCCGCTGACGCGGTACACCGT
>DASZCJ010000331.1:0-4008 GCA_035943155.1 Xanthobacteraceae bacterium
GAATGTACCCTCCCCCCTTGTGGGGGAGGGAAGGGAGGTGGGTGGTTAGGCAGAAGCAAAAACTGGATGCCTCACCTGTCCACCCCCACCCCTAACCCCTCCCCACAAGGGGGAGGGGAAGAGAGCTATCGCTTGCTCGGAATCGGGGTGCCGCGCTTTTTGTTGTACCGGTGGATGGTAACGCGCTCCCACACGCCGTTAAGATGATAAGGATCGCTGCGCGTGAAGGCATCGACTGCGGCGCGGTCGACGGCATCGATGACAAAAATGCTGCCGACCGGCGTTTCGCCGTCATCGGCAACGAGCGTGCCCGCGGTGATAACGTCGACGGCGTGCTCTTCCGCGCGGTCGAGATGGATACGGTGATCGCGATAATGTTTGGCGCGGGTCGGCAGAATGTCTTTCTTGTCGAGCGCGTGGACGACGAACAGCATGCGCTCAGTTTAAGACGTGATCCGCCCAGTGGATACAGTTTCAGATACCTCGCCCTGTGGGCCGCCTTGCGTTGCGGAAGAGGGTCGAGATTCGACGCTGCCTCTTTCCCTCCCCCCTTGTGGGGGAGGGAAGGGAGGGGGGTGGTGAGGCAGAAGCAAAAACTGGATGCCTCACCTGTCCACCCCCACCCCTAACCCCTCCCCACAGGGGGGAGGGGAACATGTGCTTATCCACTTATCGGTTACTGTCGCCGCCTGGAGATCACGTAGGATTCATCGAAGAACCACAGCCCGCCGCGCTCACGCAGCACCGAACGGGTGGCGTCGATATAGCGGTTGCCGACCTCGGCCAGCCTGTCATCCTCCACTTGCGCGACATAGATCGCCGCATTCCAGGCGGCGAACAGGGTGGACGTGCCGATCGACTCCGAAATTTCCGACGGCAGCGTGTGCATGACGTAGCGGAACAGCGCGCGATTGTCGGCATAGGCATTGAAATTGAGATCGCGTCCGGCCGAGCCTAGCTCGTGTTTGACCGCTTTGAGAATTTGATGGCGGTCATGGATGAACGGATTGTCGTCGGGCCAGACCTTCCGGATGATTTCCATGCCGGGATCGTGGCCGTGCGATTGAATGGCGACCAGCCGCCCGCCGGGGCCGAGCGCGCGTGCGAGCGGCGCGATCACCCGCTTGGCCTTAAATTCGAGCGGCGAGCGCGCGCGATACGGCTGCGAGGCAATGACCAGGTCGTAGTTGGCCTGCGTGCCGCCCGGCTTGGGAATGATCGGATCGAGCAGAAAACGGTGATCCTCGCGATAGATAACGAGCACGACCGGCCGTTCGTAGATCGGATTGCCGGTGCGTGCGCTGACGTTGGCCTTCCAGTTGTCGGCGAGGAACGATTCAAGACTGATGATCTGCTTCTCGAACTGATGCGCCGAATTGCCGATGAGCGGCAGTTCGTGCCAAACGAGGCTCGATGCGGCGTTGACTGATTTGACCGCAAGCCATGGCGCGTCGGCATAAGCGAGGTTGGTCAGCACCAGGACGCTCGCCGGATGCTCGAAGAAGCGGTCCGACATTTTTTGCAACGTCAGCCGAACATCTTCGAGACTGATCTCCTTGCCGACGGTGTAGAACGGCATGTGCGGGAAGCGGTCGTGCATCGCGCGCATGACACGCACCAAGACGGTGCCGTCGCCGACGCCGGCATCGAAAACGCGCACCGCCGGCGGTCGCGGATGCAGATGAGCGAGCTCTTCGGAGACGCGGTGGGCGACCTCCCATTTCTCGCTGCACGTATTGACGAAGAGCAGGTATTTCTGCCGGTTGTCGAAGAAGCGGAAATTGCGCTGCGGGTCGCCGCCAGATTTCGTCGGCGCCGACGCCGGCGGTGCCGACGACGCGGCGCGCGCCTCGCGGGTGCGCTCGATGATCGCCGGGCGCTCGCCCTGCGCCGGATGCGCCGCCATAAAGCCCCGGATTCGATCGAGCGTGTCGGTGGTGATGCGGCCGCCGTTGCGCAGCCGTGCGGTCAGTTTGCCGTCATTGACCGCGCGCCGGCCGAAAGTGGATTCGGCCAGTCCGGTACGCCGGCAGTAATCGGAAATTTCCTGCAATAACTGCTGCGCGTTCATGGTGACGTGTTCATGATTACGTATTCATGGCTGCGCGATGTGGCCGGCCCAACGCCTGGCCTCTTGGTGTTTCCTCGGCTGCGCGCTGTTGGTTGGCTTTTGTTCGGGCGCGGTTGGTCTATCGAAGCAAAGCCGGTGGGCAAACGTCAACCACAATTCTGCCCACCTCAGTAGTGGGCAAATTAATGGGCGGAACCACTTAGAGCGCTGCCAAGATCGCCTTAGCGACCGCGGCAGTGCCGTCGCGATAATGTCCGGAGCGGTGCCGTGGCAGGGCTGAAACACCGCATGGGTGTCGCCGATATCAGCCGATGGCGCCATGCCCATGCCGCCAATGAGACCGGCGGTGAGATCGGAGAGGATGTCGCCAAACATGTTCTCCATCACCATGACGTCGAAATCCCACGGCCGGCGCACCAGCATGGCCGCGCAGGCGTCGACATAGAAACGCTCGGCGGTAACGCCCGGATGGCGTCCCGCGCATTGGTCGAAGATCTGGCGGAAGAAGGCGTAAGCCTTGAACGCGTTCGCCTTGTCGATGCAGGCGAGCTTGCCGGGCCGCCCGCGCGCCTTGCGGCGTTCGGCAAGCCGAAACGAAAATTCGAACAAACGCTGTGACGTCTTGCGAGTGATGAGCAGCGTTTCGCGCGCCTCGTCGCGGGTGACGACGCCTTTGCCCATCGAAGCGAACAGCCCTTCGGTCGATTCGCGGATCAGCACGAGATCGATGCCGCGTTCGGCGCCGCCGACGATCGGGCAGGGCACGCCGGGCACAAGCCGCGCCGGCCGCACCCCCGCATAAAGGTCGAAGATGAAGCGCAACTCGACCTGCGGCATGATCTCGGTGCCGTCGGGATAGCGCACCTGCGGCAGGCCGCAGGCGCCGAGCAGAATCGCATCCGCCTCGCGGCAGAGCTTGACCGTGCCCTCAGGCATCGACTTGCCGTGCTCGCGATAATAGCCGGCGCCGGCCGGCGCCTCGGTGAAGCGAAATCGTAAGTCGGGCGTGGTTGCTTCAATGCGATGCAGCACTTCGAGCGCCGGCGCCATCACCTCCGGCCCGATACCGTCGCCGGGGAGAACCGCGATATGGAAGTCTGATTTGGCGGGCATCGGGTGTCCTTTTTGAATTTCCTACGGGGAAGGTTGTGGGCGCCGGGTGAGTTATTTCCCTTGGGCGCGCGCCGCGCGCAAGCCCTCAGGCGCTCAGGGGAGCTTGTCATCGGTCCGGCCACTTCGTGCCGACCCGTTGGCGCTAAGCACCTCAGGATGACGGGAAAATCGATCCAGGCTACCGTTCGCCTGCCACACGAATACTTCGAGCACGCCCATGCCCCGCTTTGCCGCCAATCTCGGACATCTGTTCACCGAGCGCCCGTTGATCGAGCGCTTCGGCGCGGCCGCCGCTGCGGGATTCGGCGCGGTCGAATTGCAGTTTCCCTACGATGTCCCGCCCGCTGCGGTAAAAGCCGAATTGGCGCGGCATGGACTCACCCAGCTCGGCATCAACACGCCGCGGTCGCCGGAATTCGGGCTCGCGGCGCTGCCCGGCCGCGAACGCGATTTCGAGGCTGCGTTCGCCCGCGCGCTCGACTACGTCGTCGCGATCGGCGGCCGCGCCATCCACTGCATGGCCGGCGTCGTGCCGCCGGAGCAGCGTCCGGCGGCGGAAACGGTCTTCGTGAAAAATCTGTCGCGCGCCACGGCGGCAGCGGCCAAGGCCGGCACCGTCGTATTAATCGAACCGATCAATCCGCGCGATCGGCCCGATTATTTTCTCAAGCATGTCGAGCACGCCGCCGACATCGTCGGCAAGGTAGGCGCGCCCAACCTGCGCATCCAATTCGATTTTTATCACGTGCAGATCGTCGGCGGCGACTTGATCAGGCGGTTCGAAAACTTTCGCCCCTTGATCGGCCATGTCCAGATCGCAGGGG
>DASZCJ010000332.1:0-1816 GCA_035943155.1 Xanthobacteraceae bacterium
TGCCAAGCGTCTGATGGGCGAGCCGGCCTTCGAACGGATAGCAGACGAGATAGTGCTTGTTGGCGCGCGGAAAGGTTTCCACCAAGAGTTCGCGGCGGCCCGGCAGTTGCGAGCGCCATTGTTGGATCTCCAGCCATTCGCGTACCTGCTCGGGCAGACCGCGCCAGGTTGGCGGATCGGAGATGATGCCGCGCACGCGATCGGCCAGATAAGTCGAGAGCGGAAATTTGCCGCCCTCATAGGCGGGCACCTTGGGATCTTCCGATGTGGCGCGCGAAACGTAGACTTCATCCTCGACCAAAGCTTCGTATTTGAGAATCTCACCGGCGAACACGAAAGTATCGCCGGGCACCATAGTCTCGACGAAATATTCCTCGACCTGGCCAAGGAGCCGCCCGCCGCGCGGGATCAGCTTCGAGGCGCGCGAACGCACCAGCCGGACTTTGAGCATATCGGCTTCGATGATGGTGCCGACATTGAGCCGGTAACGCTGCGCCACCACTGGATGCGTAATCCGCCAGCGGCCGTCTTTGCCCTGGCGGATGCGGGCGAAGCGTTCATAGGCCTTGAGCGCATAGCCGCCGGTGGCAACGAAATCGACCACGGCGTCAAAATTGGCACGCGTTAATTCCGCATAGGGCGCCGCCGCCTTGACCTCGACGTAAAGCTCATCGGCCAGAAACGGCACGGCGCAGGCGCAGCCGAGCACGTGTTGCGCCAGAACATCGAGCGCGCCGATACGCGATGCCGGCGTATCTTGGGCATTGACGGCGATGGCATCGAGCGCGGCGCGGCATTCCAAGACTTCAAACCGGTTCGCGGGGACCAGTACCCCCTTCGAGGGCTCATCCATGCGGTGATTGGCGCGGCCGATCCGTTGCAGCAGGCGCGATGCCCCCTTCGGCGCGCCGACATTGATCACGAGATCGACGTCGCCCCAATCGACACCGAGGTCGAGCGAGGATGTGCAAACCACCGCGCGCAAGCGGCCGGTCGTCATCGCCGCTTCGACCTTGCGCCGCTGCGCGACGTCAAGCGAACCGTGATGCAGCGCAATCGGCAAATTGTCTTCGTTGAGATGCCACAGGTCCTGAAAAATGCCCTCGGCTTGGCTCCGCGTGTTGACAAAAACCAGCGTGGTGCGGTGCGTTCTGATGAGCGCATAAAGTTCGCCGAGCGCATAACGCGCCGAATGGCCGGCCCAAGGCAGCCGCTCGTCGCTGTCGAGCATCGACACCTGCGGCGCGGCGCCGGCTTCGGCGACGATCAGATCGGCGCGCGCCGGTCTATCGCGCTGCGGCACCATGAAACGGCACAGATCGTCGGGCTCGGCGACCGTGGCGGAGAGGCCGATGCTGGTCAGCTCCGGTGCGACGGCAAACAGCCGGGCAAGGCCAAGCGATAGCAAGTCGCCGCGCTTCGATGTGACGAGCGCATGGAGCTCGTCGAGAATGACGCGCCGAAGCGCGCCGAACAAATAAGGCGCATCGGCGGAGGCGAGAAGGAGCGCGAGCTGCTCCGGCGTCGTCAGCAGCATGTCGGGCGGATGGCGGCGCTGACGTTGGCGCTTTGATGCCGGCGTATCGCCGGTCCGCGTCTCAAGGCGAATCGGCAGATTCATCTCCGCAACGGGGATTTCAAGATTGCGCGCGACGTCGACGGCGAGCGCCTTCAACGGAGAAATGTAGAGCGTGTGCAGGCCGCGCCCCTCTCCTCGCGCGCGGAGAGAGGGTGGCGAGAACCGGAGGTTCGAGCCGGGTGAGGGGGCGGGTCCGTCGGGCAAAAACTTGGAGGGGGGGGGGGGGGGGGGGGGGGG
>DASZCJ010000333.1:0-2475 GCA_035943155.1 Xanthobacteraceae bacterium
GCGCATGCGTCACCGCAACCACCTGCACGCCGGATGCGAGCCGGGCGAGCCGCACGCCGATCGCATCGGCGACGGCCCCGCCGACGCCGGTATCGATTTCATCGAATATGAGTGTCGGTGCGGAGCCGCGATCGGCGAGCACAACTTTGAGCGCCAGCAAGAAACGGGCAAGCTCGCCGCCGGACGCGACTTTCATGAGCGGTCCTGGCCGCATGCCGGGATTGGTGCGGACCCAGAACTCGACGCGATCGATGCCGGCCGGCCCCTCGCTTTCGCTGGTCATGTCGGTCGAGAACTCCGCCCGATCGAGCTTGAGCGGCTTGAGCTCGGCATTGACGGCTTTGTCGAGCGCCTGCGCCGCGCGGCGGCGCGCGCTCGAAAGGCTTTGCGCGGCGGCGCGATAGCGCGCTGCCGCCTCCTTGGCCTCGCGCGTGAGCACCGCGAGCCGTTCGGCGCCGGCATCGATCAAGGCCAGATCGCTTTCGTAACGGCGGGCCAGCGCCGCAAGTTCGTCGACCGGCGCATTGTACTTTCGTCCGGCCGCGCGCAGCGCAAACAATCGCTCCTCGATTCTTTCCAGTTCTTGCGGGTCGTATTCGGCAACTTGCAACGCCTGTTGGAGATGCAGGCGCGCTTCTTCCAGCGCAGTGAGCGCCGCGTCGATTGCCTTGACCGCCGGCTCGATCAATGCCGGCGCCTGCGCCGCGCGCCGTTCCAGACGCCGCACCGCGCTGGCCAGTGGCGGCACCGGCGAGTTTGGGCCAGCTACGCTGTCATGGGTCGAACGCAGATCGTCGGCGACTTTCTCGGCCTGCATCATCGTGGCGCGGCGTTCGGCGAGTGTGGTTTCCTCGCCGGTTTGCGGCGCCAGCCTGCCGAGTTCCTCGACGGCGTGGCGCAGCCAGTCGGCTTCGCGGTTGGCGCGTTCCACCTCCGCCTCGTGGCTTTGCATGGCCGCTTCGCGTTGCCGCCATTGCGACCACAAATCCGCAACCTCCGCCGCGTCTGCTTCAATGCGGCCATAGGCGTCGAGCAGCGCCCGGTGCGTTGCGGCCTCGACGAAGGCGCGCTCGTCGTGCTGACCGTGGATCTCGACCAGCGCGGCGCCGAGCGCCCGCAAGACCTGGACGCTGACCGGCTGGTCGTTGACGAATGCACGAGTGCGGCCATCGGCAAATTGCACGCGCCGCAGAATGAGCTCGTCTTCGCCGCTCAGCCCGTTGTCGGCAATCAGCCGACGCGCCGGATGGTCCGGCTCGATTTCGAAGGCGGCAATCACTTGGCCGTGCTCCGCGCCTTCGCGCACCAGCGTCGCTTCGCCGCGGGCGCCAAGCGCAAGCGCAAAGGCATCGAGCAGAATCGATTTGCCGGCGCCTGTTTCGCCAGTCAGCACAGCGAGGCCGGAACCGAAATCGATGTCCAGACGATCGATCAGGACGATATCGCGGATCGAGAGCCGGGCGAGCATGATGCCGGAGGCCAGATGGCGGTTGTGAGATGACGGGTCGATGTCGGAGATCAGATGTCAGAATGCCGATAATATTCGTGATTCTTTATTCTGTCCTCTGACCTATAAGATCCGAGCCTCATCCACTCTGCGAAGTCGCCAGCCCTAATTTCTGGAAGGCACGGCTGATCCAAGACCCCTTGTTCTCGGTGGTCGGCTCGCCGCCCGCCGTCTTCACCAGCCGATAGGCATCTTTGTACCAGTTGCTGTCGGGGAAATTGTGCCCGAGCACGGCGGCCGCGGTTTGCGCCTCGTCGATGATGCCCAAGGCGACATAGGCCTCGCTCAGCCGCATCAAGGCCTCTTCGACGTGACGCGTAGTCTGGTATTGCGTCACCACCACCTTGAAGCGATTGATAGCGCCGATGAAGTCGCGCTTGTTAAGGTAGAAGCGCCCGACATCCATCTCTTTTCCGGCGATTTGGTCACGCGCTGCCGCGATCTTTTTCTGCGCGCTGATGGCATATTCGCTGTTCGGATACTTCCGCACCACTTCTTGCAGCGCATCGATTGCCTTGTCGGCGCGCGCTTGGTCGCGCGAGACGTCGAGAATCTGATCGTAGTACGAGGAGCCTATCAGGTACTGCGCGTAAGCGGCGTCGCCGCTGCCCGGATGCAGCGTCACATAGCGCTTCGCCGAGTTCACGCAGTCATCGTACTGCTCGGCCTGATAATAGGCGTAAGCCGACATCAGCAAGGCTTTGCGCGCCCATTCCGAATAGGGATTTTCGCGATCCACCTCGTCGAATTTCTTGGCCGCTGCCTTGTAGTCCTGCTTCGTGTTCAGCAGATACAAGCCTTCGTTGTAGAGCATGTCGGCGGGATTTTCGGGAACGTAGTCGTCGTCCTTTTGGAACAGGCTGCTACAGCCCGTAAGCGGCAAAGTCAGTGGAATGGAAATAAGCGCCGCGGTGAGGCAGCACGCTAGCGCGCGCAACCTGCCTGCGGATCTCACCGATCCAAGTAAC
>DASZCJ010000334.1:0-3717 GCA_035943155.1 Xanthobacteraceae bacterium
GCTCTATCCTGCTGGTGTCCGTCACTGCGCCGCGCATTGCGCGCGCCCAGCAGGCGCAGTGGGTTTACAAATACGCCAACAATCTTCCAGAAGCGCACCCGATGAACGTTCGCGCCCGCGAGATGGCCGCGGCGATCAAACAGGAGACCAACGGCCGTTTCGATCTTCAGATCTTCCCGAGCAGCCAATTGGGATCGGACACCGATACGCTTAGCCAAATCCGCTCCGGTGGCGTCGAGTTCTTTACGCTTTCCGGCCTCATTCTATCGACACTCGTTCCGGCGGCTTCGATCAACGGCATGGGCTTCGCCTTCGCCGATTACGACACGGTCTGGAAGGCGATGGACGGAGATCTCGGCGCCTATATCCGCGCTCAAATCGTCAAGGCAAACCTGATCGCCATGGAAAAGATTTGGGACAATGGCTTTCGTCAAACTACAACGAGCACCAAGCCGGTCGCGACGCCGGACGATTTCCGCGGCATGAAGCTGCGGGTCCCGCCGTCACCATTATGGACCTCGATGTTCAAGGCTTTCGATGCATCGCCGGCATCGATCAATTTCAACGAAGTCTATTCGGCGCTGCAGACTAAAATTGTCGATGGCCAAGAAAATCCGCTGGCAATTATCGCAACGGCGAAGCTCTATGAAGTGCAGAAGTATTGTTCGCTAACCAATCACATGTGGGACGGCTTTTGGTTCCTGGCCAATCAACGCGCTTGGCAAAGTCTGCCGGACGATGTCCGCAGCATTGTGGCCAAGCACATCAACGCCGCCGGTCTGAAGGAGCGTGAGGATGTCGCCAAGCTCAATGCCAGCTTACAGCAGGACCTCACTGCGAAGGGCCTTGTTTTTAATCGGCCTGATCCCGCGCCATTCCGCAGCAAGCTTCGTGCCGCCGGCTTTTACACTGAATGGAAGAGCAAATATGGCGAGGAAGCATGGAGCCTCCTGGAGAAATCGGCGGGTAAGCTCGCGTGACCGCCGATACCGGGTCGCCAGCTCTCCAGCCATCTCATGACAGTGCGAACACGGCGCGATCGGTGGCTGCCACAATCGAGTCCTCGGTTGGCTCGGCAGTCGAGATTGCGGCGGCGGGTCTGGTCATTGCTGAAATTGCAATCCTGTTTGGCGGCGTGATCTCCCGCTATGTCTTCGACCGGCCGCTGGTCTGGTCGGATGAGCTGGCCTCGACATTGTTCTTGTGGCTGGCAATGCTCGGTGCGGTGATCGCATTCCACCGCGACGAACATATGCGCATGACGGCATGTGTCGGCATGCTGCCCGGGCCGGCGCGCGCGCTGCTGGACAGCCTCGCGACCGGCGCTTCGCTTGCCTTTCTGCTGCTGATCGTTTGGCCCGCCTTCCAGTATGCCAGCGACGAACTGCCGATCACGACTTCGGCGTTGCAGATCACCGATGCATGGCGGGCGGCCGCGCTGCCAGCCGGAATTGGATTGATGATCTTCTTCGCGCTGTTGCGGTTGGCTCGTGCTGCATCCGCCAGGGCGATTATTTTGTCGCTCGGCCTGATTACGCTGGTGGTAGCGCTGTTCTGGCTTGGCGCACCATTGTTTCATCGGCTCGGCAACCTCAATCTGCTGATCTTTTTCGTCGGCGTGGTCGCCGCCGCAGTTTTCGCCGGCGTGCCGATCGCATTCGCTTTCGGCTTGGCGATATTGGGTTACCTTGCCTTGGCGACCCACACGCCGCTGATGGTGCTGGTCGGGCGCATGGATGAAGGCATGAGCCACCTCATATTGCTTGCCGTTCCACTCTTTGTGTTTCTCGGATTGCTCATCGAGATGACGGGGATGGCTCGCGCATTAGTTGGTTTTTTGGCCGACCTGTTAGGCCATGTCCGCGGCGGACTGCATTTTGTTCTCGTTGCCGGCATGTATTTGGTATCCGGCATTTCCGGCTCGAAGGCTGCCGATATGGCGGCCGTCGCGCCCGTCCTGTTTCCCGAAATGAAGGCACGCGGCGCCAAACCCGGTGATCTGGTTGCACTGTTGTCGGCGACCGGCGCGCAAACCGAAACCATTCCGCCAAGCTTGGTTCTTATCACCATTGGCTCCGTGACCGGCGTGTCGATTGCCGCACTCTTCACCGGCGGGCTTCTGCCCGCGATCGTACTCGCGTGTCTGTTGTGTTTTGTGATCCGCTGGCGATACCGCGGCGAGGATCTCAGTGACGTCACCCGCGCCAGTAAGCGCGAGATCCTCCGCAGTTTGGTCGTCGCCCTGCCGGCCCTCGCGCTGCCCTTTCTGATCCGGGCGGCGGTTGTGAAGGGCGTCGCCACCGCGACCGAGGTGTCGACTATTGGCATCGTTTATTCCGTCGCCGCCGGGCTTGTCGTTTACCGGCGCTTCGATTGGGCGGCGCTGCGGCCGATGCTGGTGTCAACCGCCTCTCTCTCGGGAGCGATCCTCCTCATCATCGGCACGGCGACCGCGATGGCCTGGGGCCTTACCCAATCCGGTTTCTCGCGGACGCTCGCTGCGGCAATGACCGGCTTGCCTGGCGGTGCAGTCAGTTTCATGGCCGCCTCAATCGCTGCCTTCGTTGTGCTGGGCTCCGTGCTGGAAGGCATTCCGGCCATCGTGCTGTTCGGACCGCTTTTGTTTCCTATCGCCAAGGCGGTCGGCATCCACGAGGTGCACTATGCAATGGTCGTGATCCTGGCGATGGGCATCGGCCTGTTCGCGCCGCCGTTCGGGGTTGGATATTATGCCGCCTGCGCAATCGGTCGGGTCGAGCCGGTTGCCGGCATGCGGCCGATCTGGGGTTATCTGCTCGCGCTGGTGATCGGAACGATCATCGTCGCGGCCGTGCCGTGGATCTCGATCGGTTTCCTCCACTGAACCTTACGGAGATCGAAGATGAACGCAGACGTTCCGAAAGGCGGCCTCGTGCCGTGCTCGCGGCGCGTCATGAACCTTGCGCATTTTTTACGCCAATCGGCAAAACGATATCCGAACGAAATGGCTTTGGTCTGGGGCGAGCGGACCTGGACTTGGGCACAAATGGATGCCCGCGTCGAAGCGATGGCTGCAGAACTTACCGCGCGCGGCGTGGGCAAGGGAGACCGTGTCCTGGTGCAGGCGAAAAATTCGAATCAATTTCTCGAATCGATGGTCGTCTGCTTCCGGCTCGGCGCCGTTTGGGTACCGACAAATTTTCGTTTAACGGCGGAGGAGGTCGCTTATCTCGCTCGCGCCAGCAGTGCTACGGCAATGATCTGTGGCGGCGAATTCCCCGATCATGCGCGCACTGCGATGGAGCAGGGGATTAAATTTGTAATCTCAATTGGAAGCTCAAACTTTGGCGACGATTATGATGCGCTGGTCGCCGCGCATCAGGGGCACCTCGTCCCTGTTGCCGAAGTTAATCGCGACGATCCGTGCTGGTTCTTTTTCACCTCGGGCACGACTGGGCGACCGAAAGCGGCCGTGCTGACCCATGGCCAGATGGGCTTCGTTGTCACTAATCATCTGTGCGATCTGATGCCCGGCACGACCCACCGCGACGTTTCGCTTGCAATCGCCCCGCTTTCGCATGGCGCCGGTATTCATGCGCTTGCGCAAGTCGCGCGCGGGGCGAAAACCGTGGTGCCGTCGGGCGATCGGTTCGACCCCGAGGAAGCGTGGCGGCTGATCGAACAGTGGCGCGTGACCAACATGTTCACGGTGCCCACAATCTTGAAAATGATCACCGA
>DASZCJ010000335.1:0-2364 GCA_035943155.1 Xanthobacteraceae bacterium
GTTTGACGCCGAGAAATTAGTCAACGCTGTTCGTGTGCGGATGCCAAACCCGGCAGAGTTCTCAGCGCGTCGCCCTGAGGCCTCACTTCTGCGCCGCTGCCTTGAGGATCGGCGTTAACCGCGCAATCTCGCTTCTGACCAGCGCATCGAGCGGTGCAGGACCACGCCGGCCCTTCTCGGCGATCGCGGCGCCGAGTTCGGCGAACCGCTTGCTCGCCACCGGATCGTCCAGCGTCTGGTTGAGGGCCGCGGCAAGCACGTCGACGACTGACTGCGGCGTGCCTTTGGGGGCGAACAGTGCGAAGAACGGCGCGATGTTGAACTGCGGCAGGCTCTCTTCAGCCGCGGTCGGCACGTCTGCCAGGAGCGGATGGCGCGCTGCAGCGGCGATCGCGAGTGCATGCACATTGCCGGCGCTGATCTGGGCCAACTGGCCGATGATCGGATCGCAAAAGTAGTCGACCTGGCCCGTCATCAGCGCATTCGTCGCCGGCGCGCTGCCCGTGAACGGCACGAGGGTCGGCTTGATACCGATCGCCGTGTTGAGGAGAAGACAGCCGACATAGGACACCGAGCCGACGCCGGCATGGGCCATGTTGAGCTTCGACTGGTTAGCCTTCGCATAGGCGACGAAATCCTTCAGCGTCCGGGCCGGAAAGTCCTTGCGCGTCACCAGCACTTCGGGAAACTCGGCGACAAGGCCGATCGGCGCGAAGTCCTCGGCGGGATCGTAAGCGAGGTCGGGATAAAGCGCTGGCGCCGCTGCATGCGTGCCCATGTGGCCAATGATCAGCGTGTAACCATCAGGCGTCGCGCGCGCGGCACGCGTCGCTCCGATCGTGCCGCCAGCGCCGTTGACGTTCTCAATTATGAACTGTTGGCCGAGCCGTTTGGCGAGTTGCTCGCCGACGATTCGGCCGGTGATGTCAGCGGGCCCGCCGGCCGCAAACGGAACGATGATGGTGACCGGACGCGTCGGATAATCGAAGGCTAGTGCTGCGGATAAGACTGACGCACACGCGACCGCCCCGAGGATAAGATGCAGGAAGTCGCGACGGGCAAATACCATGGTCACAGCTTCGGAGGTTTGAACGGGGTGCCGCCAACCGATGAGATCGGCCGATCCGTCTTATCGGTCCGTCGTACCGATGCCACTATAACCTTTATTTTGTTGCGATGCCGTTGGTCTCCTATTGGCACAAAGCGGACATCAATGGACGCCAATCCGACATCGGCCGACACGATCAACTTCCCCAGGCGGGGGCAAGCATGAAGCGGCGGGCGTTTCTTTGGATACTCGGTTGGGCAGTGCCGCATAACATGACAACGCCCACAACCATAATTGGACAGGCCACGATCGCCGCTCTATCCATTCGGCGAACCTATTGAGCGATTACCGCGAGCCCAACATGACTGACACACCTGCATACACGCCGCCGGAAGTCTGGGTCTGGGAGAAGGATGACAGTCCCAAGTGGCGCTATAGCAATATCAATCGTCCTATCGCGGGTGCGACGCATGAGAAGGAGTTGGCGCGTGGAAAGCATCCGCTTCAGCTCTATTCATTGGGGACGCCTAACGGCGTCAAGGTTACGATTATGCTGGAGGAATTGCTGGCCGCCGGTCAGAGCGGAGCGGAATATGACGCTTGGCTGATCCGGATCGGTGAAGGCAACCAGTTTGGTAGTGGATTTGTCGGGGTGAACCCGAATTCCAAAATCCCGGCGCTCATGGACTATAGCGAGCAGACGCCGCGACGCGTGTTTGAATCTGGCGCGATCCTGCTCTACCTGGCGGATAAATTTAGCGCCTTCCTACCAAACGATCGCGGCAAGCGCACTGAGGCGCTGAACTGGCTATTTTGGCAGATGGGTTCGACGCCCTATCTCGGCGGTGGCTTTGGGCATTTCTATGCCTATGCTCCGGTGAAGATCAAATACGCCATCGACCGTTTTTCAATGGAGGTGAAACGTCAGCTCGACGTGCTCGACCGGCAGCTTGCGGACAATCAATTCATCGCCGGCGAAGAATATACGATCGCCGATATGGCGATCTGGCCGTGGTACGGCAACGGCATGTTGAACGGCGCCTCCTACAACGACCCGCGCACGTTCCTGCAGACGCACGAATATAAAAACCTGACACGCTGGACGAGAGAAATCGGTGAGCGCCCGGCCGTCAAGCGCGGGCGAATGGTCAACCGCACCAGCGGGCCGCCTGAAGAACAGTTGCACGAGCGCCATGACGCCGGCGATTTCGAGACAAAGGCGGGACAAGGCGGACGCGCGCGAGCGACCTCATCGTAATCCCTAATGAAACAAGCCGACGATGCCTTTCTCGCTTCTGCAGCGCGCTCAGTGAGTA
>DASZCJ010000336.1:0-3189 GCA_035943155.1 Xanthobacteraceae bacterium
GATCGAGCCCATGCCGCCGAGCACTACGATCGTGAAGGCGATCAATACGAAGGCATCGCCCGCTGTAGGGTTCACGTAGTAGGTCGGGATCAGCAGGCAGGCCGCTATCGCAACGCACGCGGTGCCCAATCCGAAAGTGACCGCGTGAATGTGTGCTACGTCAATGCCGGAGAGCTCGGCGCCAAGTTTTTCCTTTGCAACTGCACGGATGGCTTTGCCAGTATCAGTCCATTGCATGAATATCCACAGTGCGAATGCCACCACCATGACTGCGATGAAAGCGATGACGCGTGGCACTGCGAGAAAGGTGCTGCCAATCTCGATCACGTTAAACGCGTAAGGCAGATTTATCGTGCGGGTATCGGCACGGAACACGTACAGCAACAAATTCTCGATTACGACGGCAAGACCAAGCGTGACTAGCAGATAATTGCGGTCCTCGCCGTGAGCGGTCGGTCCGATGACGAAGCGCTGCAAGCCGTAGCCAATAAGGAAAAAAAGTGGCGCGATAATCAGCGCCGCCCTATAGGGGTCGAGACCGAGCAACGTGTAGGCAAAGAATGCGGCAAACATCGCTGCGGTTAACAGTGCGCCGTGCGCAAAATTAATGATGTGCAACACACCGTAAATCAATGTCAGTCCGAGAGCGACTAGCGCGTAGATGGCGCCGGTCATCAAGCCGTTGAGAACCGCCGGGACGAGAATGACGGGAGACAGCATGACGCCTTGGGCGCTCGCGTTGTGCGCTCTACCGACTCCGCCAGCGGCTCAGGCGGGCGGCATCGGGAATATAGTCTTCGCCGAGGCGAATGCCGTCGGCAGGATCACCTGGATGTCGTTGCCCTGCACCTGCGTATTAACCGGTGCTGCGCCCTGGTTCTGGCCGTCGACGAATTTGGTCGGACCATAGGGCATGACGTGCCCGCCGAAGGTAGAGCTAGCGAGTGCCGCGGTGATTTTCGCCCGATCGGTGCTGGCGGCGCGTTCGATCGCATCGGCGAGCAACAGGATACAGGAATAGTTCATATAGACTTCGTAGGTGTAGAACTGCCCTTTGTCTTCCACCTTTTTCTTCAGCGCCAAAGCTTTCGGGTTCTTTGGATCGAACCAGTGATTGCAATCCATGATATATTGGGCCGCTTCGGGGAATTCCTTGACGAACTTATAAGATGAAGCGGCACCGCCAAGCACTGAATAGATGCCCTTTGGCCGCACGCGCTGCTGCTGCATGGTACGGGCGAGCAGCACGTATTCGTTGTAGTAGTTCGCCGGAATGACGAGATTGGGGTTCTGCGCTTTGATCTTCAGTACGACGTTCTCGAATTCACGCGTCGGCGTCGGGTGCGGAATGGTCTCCAAGACCTGGAAGCCACGGTCCGGCAATTGCCCATTGAGAAGTTTTGCGAGGCCGGCACCGAATGCGGAGTCCTCGTGCACGATCATGACGGTTTTTGCTAGCTTGCCTGCTTGGTCGTTTATGCTCACAAGATTGTCGAGCGCCGTCTTGGCAATTACCCCAAAGCCAGGGCCAAAGCGGAAGGTATTTTTCAATCCGCGCGTGACAATGCTGTCGACGACGCCGACGTCAACGATATAGGGCAGGTCGTATCGGGCCGCGGTCTGTGTCGCAGCAAGGCAAATCGCGCTGGCGTAGCCGCCGACCACGGCACAGACGCCGGCCTCGTTCATTTTTTCAACTTCGGCATTGCCGCCATCGGGCGTCGACTGAGCGTCACCGAGCATTGGATCGATCTTGGCGCCGCCCAATGCCTTGATGCCGCCGGCTCCGTTGATTTCGTCGATCGCCATTGTCGCGCCGAGGCGGCCCTGCTGGCCGGAATAGGATAGCGCGCCGGACACCGGATGCAGCACGCCGATTTTCACCCCTCCGCCTTGCGCGCGCAGCACGGCCGGTGCGGACAAAACCCCGGCAGCAGCGGTCGCGCCGAGCGCCGTGGTTTGCAAAAATTTGCGGCGGGTGACACTCAACAGCCGACGAAACATGATGTCCTCCTGCTGATCAGCTGGAGCCTAACATTGGTTGTGATGCTCTTCTATACTATCCTCGGTGTCGGACTTGATCCTTGGTCCTCAAGCATGACCGAGCCCCAAACCATCATCGATAAGCTATGGAACGCGCATGAAATTCTGCGCCGGGACGATGGCGAGTCGCTGCTTTGGGTGGACCGCCATTATGTGCATGAGGGCTCATTTCATGCCTTCGCTAAGCTCACCGAACGTGGCGATACAGTAGCCGAACCGGGCCTGACCTTCGGCGTTGCCGACCATTATGTGCCGACACGCGGCTCACGCCACAACATCGCCGATCCCGCAATCGCCCGCATGGTGCGGCAGGTCGAGGAAAATACCGCCAAGTTCGACATTAAATTGTTTGGAATCGATGATCCCCGCCAAGGCATCGTGCATGTGATCGGGCCGGAGCAAGGTTTGACGCTGCCGGGACTGCTGATCGTCTGCGGCGATAGCCACACATCGACGCATGGTGCGCTCGGCGCTTACGCCTTCGGTATCGGTGCGTCGGAAGTCGCGCATGTGTTGATGACACAGACAATTTGGCAAAAAAAGCCGAAGCGCATGCGCCTCACAATCGATGGCGCAACGGCGCCCGGCATTTCCGCCAAGGACATTATACTTGCGATCATTGCGCAAATCGGCGCGGACGGCGCCACCGGTTGCGCACTGGAATTCGCCGGCTCCGCGATCCACGCGCTGTCGATCGAGGGTCGTCTGACCTTATGCAACATGTCCATTGAGGCCGGAGCTCGCTGCGGCATGGTCGCACCTGACGCGGCGGCCTTCACCTATCTTAAGGCCCGTCCCTATGCGCCGACAGGCGCGAAATTCGACCAAGCAGTCGAGGCATGGTCGAAGTTGAACACGGACCACGACGCAAAATTTGACCTCGATATCAGCTTAGATGCAAAGACCGTTGCGCCAATCGTGACATGGGGCACCAGTCCGCAAGATGCGCTGCCGATCGATGCCAGCGTTCCCGATCCGGCACGCGAGACAAACGCCGAGCGTGCCAGATATCTGCGCGATGCACTCGATTATATGGGCATCGCGCCTGGGAAAAAGTTGACTGAGATCGCTATCGATCGCGTGTTCATCGGCTCTTGCACCAATGCGCGCATCGAGGATCTACGTGCCGCCGCGGCGGTGCTGGCG
>DASZCJ010000337.1:0-8428 GCA_035943155.1 Xanthobacteraceae bacterium
GCATTGCGCTGAAGGGCTCTACCTACCGCGGCGGTACTCTCATGCATATGGGACCCGGCTTTTTGCCGACGTCCCTTGGCATCCTTCTGATGCTGCTTGGCATTGCCATTGCCGCCGCAAGCTTAACGGGCGACGGCGACAGCCACGGGCACGGGGGCGGCCAGAGTATCTTGCCGGAACATCCGCAATGGTGGGCTTGGTTCTGCATTCTGATGAGCCCGGTGGCGTTCATCTTCTTCGGCCGTTATTTTGGGATGCTGCCGGGAACCTTTGCCTGCGTCTTCATTGCCGCGCTGGGCGATAAAACGTCAACCTGGAAGGGCACGATCATCCTGGCGACCGTCGTAACGGCCTTCGGCGTGACGCTGTTTTCCTACTTCCTCCAAGTACCGATGCCGATACTAACGTTTAGGGGCGAACTGTGATTGAAGCTGCGCTCAGCGGTCTTTGGTACGGCTTCGGCGTCGCCTTAGAGCCGCACAATATCATGTGGTGCTTTGTCGGCGTGCTGGTCGGCAACATGGTGGGCGTGCTGCCGGGCATGGGACCGCTCGCCACGATTTCGATACTGCTGCCGCTGACCTTCGGCATGAAACCTGTTGGCGCCATCTTGATGCTGGGTGGCGTCATGTATGGCGCACAATATGGCGGAGCAATCTGCTCGATCCTCTTGAATCTACCATGCCATCCGCCGCATGCGGTGACCTGTCTCGACGGCTTCCCAATGACCAAACAGGGGCGCGGCGGCGTGGCGCTCGGCCTCACTGTCTTTGCGTCATTCGTGGGCGCCTCCTGGGGGATCACCGAGATGATCTTCCTGTCGCCGCTTCTCGTTAGAGCGGCATTGCAATTCGGCCCGGCCGAGGTTTGTTCACTGATGTTGTTGGGGCTACTCGCCGGCTCGACCCTGGCGCGCGGTTCGCCCATCAAGGGCGTCGCCATGACCGTGGTTGGCCTGTTCCTCGGCTCGGTCGGCACCGATCTGGAAACGGGCTCGGAGCGCTACACCTTCGGCATGACCGAGCTCGACGACGGCATCGAATTGATCGCGTTGGCGCTCGGACTGTTCGGCATCGCCGAGTTCATGAACAGCGTCAACCAAGTCGCCCCGATCAATACCAAGTACACCAATGTCGGCATCAAGGACATGCGTCCGACCAAGGCCGATATGAAGCGGGCGTTCTTCCCGATGTGGCGTGGCACCATCGTCGGCAGCCTCTGCGCTCTCATTCCCGGGACCGGTCCGACGATTGCCTCGTTCGTCGCCTATGCGACGGAAAAGAAAATCTCCAAACATCCGGAAAAATTCGGCACCGGTCTGATCGAAGGCGTGGTTTGCCCGGAAGCTTCGACGCACTCCTCGGTTCAAGGCGATTTCATCCCGACCATGAGCCTGGGCATCCCCGGCGATGCGGTGATGGCGCTTCTTCTTGGTGCCTTGATGATCCAAGGCATCGTACCCGGCCCGCAGCTGATCTCGCAGCATCCGGATATTTTCTGGGGCTTGGTGGCGAGTTTCTGGATCGGCAATATCATGCTGGTCCTGCTTAACGTGCCGCTCATCGGCATCTGGGTGAAGATGCTGGCGATCCCGTATCGCTTCCTTTACCCGAGCGCGATGTTCTTCGTCTGCATTGGCGTCTATGCCGCCAACAACGACTTTTTTCAGGTCGGCGAAGTGGCGGTGATTGGCTTGTTCGGCTATGTCTTGCTGCGGCTTGGCTTCCATCCGGCGCCGATCCTGCTCGGCTTCGTCCTCGGGCCGCGGTTCGAAGAAAATTTCCGCCGCGCTATGCTGATTTCGCGCGGCGACATCTTCGTGTTCGTCGAGCGGCCGATCAGCGCCGTGTTTGTCACACTGTGCGCGCTCCTGATCGGATCGCAAATCTACTTCCGGCTGCGCGGCGCCAAGGCTGATCTTGAACCGGCCGCCGAAAACGTCGTGAGCGGCGACGTGCCGCGCGAGCTCGCCGCACAACGCGTGTCGACGCCGGCCGAGTAGCTTCAAGTAGTCGCGAAAAGGCTGGGTAACCGACCATCAGCCTTCATGGCTCGGACCGGGGTGGGTTCGCACCGAATGCGATTCGATCAATCGACGCGGCGCCGATTTATCGGGCTTCTCGGCAGCGCAGCGGCGATCGCGTCGCCACTTGCCGCGCGCGCACAACAGTCGGCAACGCCGGTCATCGGATCGCTGAGAGTCACCAAGCTCGGTGACAAGCCTGGTGACCCGGCGAACGGGCTCGATTCTCTATTGCAACAGGCCCAGTCGCTTGGCGCCCCCATGACGGCGGTTCAGCGCGCCATTGCCATCTCCCGCCAGCCGGTTTTTCCTAAAAAAGACGTGCTGGCGGTCTTTGACATTTCACAGCCATCGGCGACGAAAAGATTCTACGTTTTAGATTTTAAGTCAGGATTGGTCACCGCCCACTACGCGGCGCACGGAAGAGACAATGGCCCGACCGCAAGAGCCATCAAATTTAAAGGCTTCCAGACACATTTGGACATGGTGCCCCTGGGCCCGCTTAAAACGGCTCATTCCGAGGTGATGGATCATTACAAGACGATTGTGGATCGGTACGACGGCACCGTTTATTCAAACATGGTCGTTGTAGTGTTGGAGGGCATCACCTCTTACAACAGTTACATCAACCACACTCCGCCATTTAAATGGATCCTCCATCCGAATTGGTATACCACCGCGGCTTTCCGCGCCAAAAATAACGGTGTGCTGGGGAGAAGCAACGGTTGCATCACCGTCGATCCGATCGAAAACAACCAACTCGTCAGGCGGCTCGAGGATGGAGCGTTGATTTACGTAACGGTCGGCGATGACCCGATCGAACAATACTTGTAGTTTCGAGGCCGCCGCCTCAAAAATCAGTTTAGCTTTGCCGCGTCGTTAGCAATCGCCCCCAATTTGGGAAGTACCAGCCTTATGGGCTTCTAGCGCAAGCCGCGCTTGAGCACGCGGCCGAGCCGATCGGAGAACGCTCGCGCATCTGCGGGTCGATCGCCGTCGAGGAGCCGGGCCTCTTCGTACAAAAGCTGCGCGGCATCCTCCTTGAACGAGCGGTCGGCTTCGCCAAGCGCCGCGAGCGCCGTGATCAGCTCGTGCTGCGGATTGACTTCGAGCACGGGTTTTGACGCCGATGTGAGCCGGCCGGCGCCGGCGAGGAGCCGCTCGAGCGCGCGATCCGGTCCCTGCTCCGGCGCAACCAGGCACACGGCGCTGTCGGTCAGCCGTTCCGAGGCGCGCACTTCGGCTACCGCATCGCCGAGGGTCGATTTGACAAAGCTAAGAAAATCTCTGACCGGTCCGGCGATATCGGCCGCCGCTGCCTGTGCGGCGTCCAGGCGAGCAATGAGCGCGAGATCGGCGGCGCCTTGGGTCACCGACTTGAACGGCTTGCCGTCAAAACCGGCGCTCGGCACGACCCAGAACGTGTCGACCGGATCGGTGAGCAGCAATACTTCGATGCCACGGGCGCGGAAACCTTCCAGATGCGGCGATGATTTGAGCCGCGCCAGATCGTCACCGGCAATATAATAGATCGCCGTTTGATTGGGGCGCAGCGCCGCGACATAATCCTTTAGGCTGCGCCAATCGTCGGACGCCGTGGTTTTGAAGCGGGCAAGTTTTAACAGCACCTCGCGGCGCTCGAAATCTTCGTAGATGCCTTCCTTGAGCACCGCGCCGAATACGTCCCAGATCTTCGCATAAGTTGGCGGTTCCTTGTCGGCAAGCCGCTCCAGCTCGGCGAAGATCCGACTCGTTACGCCCTTTTTGATCGCGGCAAGGAGCGGACTTTCCTGGATTTTCTCACGCGAAACATTGAGCGGCAGGTCGGCGCTGTCGACGACGCCGCGCACGAATCGTAGATAGCGCGGCAATATTTCCGCATCATCGGTTATGAACACCCGCTTGACATAGAGCTTGGTGCGGCCGGCACGGTCGGGATCGAACAGATCGAACGGCTGCGAGCTTGGAATGAACAACAGCGCGGTATAATCCTGCCGGCCTTCGGCCCGGAAGTGAATCGTGAGCGCCGGCTCGTCAAAAGCGAGTGCGACGCTGCGGTAGAAGTCGGTATAATCGGCCGGCGTGACCTCCGATTTCGGCTTAGCCCACAGTGCGGCGCCATCGGTAATTTCAATGGGCGCGGCGCCCGGCTTCTCGATGATTGCGATCGGGACCGGCACATGGCCGGATTGCGCCCTGATCAATTGCTCCACGGTCGCACGGTCGGTGTAATCTTTCGCCTCCTCAAAGAGGTGTAGAACGACGCGGGTGCCGCGGCGCGGCGCTATAGCGCCAGCGGCCGGGGTGATCGAGAAATCGCCTTTGCCGTCGGACGACCACAGCCACGCCGCATCCGAACCGGCGCGTTGGGAAATTACGTCGACGCGTTCGGCGACCATGAACGCCGAATAGAAGCCGACGCCGAAGCGACCGATCAGCGCCTGGCCTTCGGCCTCTTCTCCGCCCTGCCCGGCTCGGCCGCCGCCCTGCTCCCCTTGCCCGGCTTCGATGCGGTCGAGGAATGCTTTGGTACCCGAACGCGCGATGGTGCCAAGCGCATCGATAAGCTCCTGGCGATCCATGCCGATGCCGTTGTCCTCGACCGCGAGCTGCCGGGCGCCGGCGTCGAGTGCGACGTTAATCCGGGGTTTGGAATCGTCGCCGAGAAGCGCCGGCGCGGCGATGGCCTCGTAGCGCAACCGCTCGCAGGCATCCGCGGCATTGGCGATCAGTTCGCGTAAGAATACCGACTTGTCGGAATAAACCGAGTGCACCATCAGATGCAAAAGCTTGGCGACGTCCGCCTCGAACGGGCGGCTTTCCGACTGCGTGATGTTGTTCGCTTCCGCGGTAGCCACGGCGCTGTCCCCCGGCAAATTGGAAATTGACCGCTTTCGAGATGGCGAGGCCTTGGAAGCTATTCAAGTCCCGCCAGCCGCACGCAAAGCAATCGGATTAAAGACCTATTCGCCTTTAATACCGGCGTCGCGGATGACCCTCGTCCATTTCGCCATTTCGGTCTTGAATTGCGCGTCGCATTCCTCAGGCGTGCTGCCAACCGGCTCGTAGCCGAGACTAGCCAGGCGCTCCTTCACAACGGGCGCCGCCACTGCCTTGCTGGTCTCGCGATAGAGCAGCGCAATGATGTCCTTGGGCGTGCGCGCCGGCGCCACCAGTGTGAACCACGTTTCACCTTCGATTTCGGGATAGCCCTGCTCCGCCATCGTAGGCACGTCCGGCAGCGCCTGCGAGCGCGTCTTGGTGCTGACCGCAAGCGCGCGTAGCGAGCCGGCCTTGACCAGCGGTACCGCCGGCGCCATGGCGCCGAAGGAGATGGGCGTATGCCCGGCGACTGCCGAGCCGATCGCCGGACCGCCCCCGTTAAACGGCACATGCACCAAGTCAAGCTTAAGCGTCAGGCGAAACAGTTCGCCGACCAAATGCGGTGGCGTTCCGACGCCGGGCGACGCATAGCTGTATTTCGCGGGATTGGCCTTGATCAATTCGACCAGCTCTTTGACTGAATGCACCGGCAGCGACGGATGCACGGTCAGGATCACCGGCGAAACCACCGCGATCGTGACCGGCGCGAAGTCTTTGATCGGATCGTAGGGCACCTGCTTGTAGAGTTCGGGATTGACCACCAGGTTGGCGCCGTCCACCAACAGCGTGTAGCCGTCGGCCGTGGCCTCGGCCGCGCGCCCGGTGCCGATATTGCCGCCAGCGCCGGCGAGATTCTCGACGTAGAATTGCGTCTTTAATTGCTCCGAGAGCTGTTGCGCCAACAGCCGAGCGAAAACGTCCGTCGGACCGCCTGGCGCGAATGGCACGATCACCCGCACCGGCCGCGTCGGATAATCGAGCGCGGCGGCGATACGTGGCGGCGTGGCGAGCAGACCGCCGAGCACGGCCGAAGTCAGATGGAGAAATTCTCTACGCGCGCGTATCATGGCGATGCCTCGCGGAATTGGATGCGTTCAGCAATTGTAGAAGATGCCGGCTGCTCAATCGAGCGGTTGCGCTCTACACCGGCACGCGCACGGTCGCCCGCAAGCCGCCGAGCGGACTGTCGCCGAGCGTGATCTCGCCACCGTGGGAGCGCGCAATGTCGCGGGCGATTGCCAAGCCTAGGCCGGTGCCGCCCTGGTCCTGGTTGCGCGCATCGTCGAGGCGTAGGAACGGCTTGAACACGTCTTCGCGCAATTGCGATGGGATGCCGGGTCCATCGTCGTCCACCGTCACGTTAAGCCAGCGATGATCGCGATGGCCGGTAATCGCCACGGTCGAGGCAAAACGCGACGCATTGCTGACAAGATTGGCGAGACAGCGTTTGAACGCCGCCGGCCGCAACGTGACCTCGGGTTGGCCGTGAAAATTCACGCTCGCTCGATGGCCGTGCCGCTCGCTGTCGAGTTTGAGCTCTTCCAATAAAGCGGCGATGTCGGTCGGCGCCGGTTGCTCGCCCATGTCGCCACGGGCAAAAGCGAGGTAGGCTTCGAGCATGCCCGCCATCTCGTCGATGTCCTTCTTGATGGCATCGATTTCCGGGCTATCGCCAAGCAGCGCCAGTTCAAGCTTAAAGCGGGTGAGGATGGTGCGCAGGTCATGCGAGACGCCGGCCAGCATCGTGGTGCGCTGCTCGATGGCGCGCTCGATGCGGCTTTTCATTTCCAGAAATGCGGCCGCGGCGCGCCGGACTTCGCGCGCGCCGCGCGGCCGGAAGTTCGACGCTTCGCGGCCCTTGCCGAACGCTTCGGCGGCGTCGGCGAGCCGTACGATGGGCCGGATCTGGTTGCGTAGGAAGGCGATCGCGATGGCGAGCACTACGAAGGAAGTAGCGACCATCCAAACAAGGAAGATCCAGGAATTTGGATCATAGACATCCGCGCGCTTGGCGAAGACACGCATCACCGCGTCATCGAGTTTGACACGGATCTCCACGATGTTCGAGCGACCGACAGTGTCGATCCAGAACGGTAGGCCGATTTGCTTGCGGATCCCTTCGGAGAGCGCGCCATCGAGCTGTGAAAAGAAGGGCTTCGGCCCGGGCGGCGGCAATTGTGTTGCCGGCAGGAAATCCACCACAAGGCCGAGCCGATCCTGTGCGATGCGCCGAAGCTGCGCGTGATCGGCATCCTGCGGGAATGTCTTATAAACGTCGATGAGAGTGGCGATCTCCTGCGTCACCGCGGACGAAAGATAAGTCGTTACCAAGTTCCAGTGCCGCTCCATGAACAGGAATGCAACCACCGACTGCAGCACGACCATCGGCACGATGATGATCAACAGCGAACGGGCATAGAGCCCTTTCGGCATCACCGATTTCACTGCCCGGCTCAGCCGATCCCAGGGTCCGGTAATCGGCGCCGCGAGCGCACTTGCCGCGGCGGTCATAGCACCGGCGGCGGCGGCCAATTGTCCCGCGGCATTGCGCAAACGTCCGATGCCATCGTCGAGACTGGTCATAGTCTGTTCAATGTTGGCCTGTTCAATGTTGTGGCCGCTCAACCCCTATTGGCGCCGCTTAAGTCGCCGCCACCAAACGATAGCCGATGCCCCGCACGGTTTGCACGATCAACGGATTGGCGGGATCGCGCTCGATCTTGCGGCGAAGCCGATTGACCTGAACGTCCACGGTGCGCTCGCTGACCGCTCCGCCATTTCCGGCAAGCGCCTGGCGCGGCACGGTTTCGCCCGGGTTTGCCGTCAATATTCGCAGCATCTCGCGCTCGCGGTCGGTCAGCCGGATCACCTCGTCGCCGCGTCGCAGCTCGCCGCGCGCAACATGGAATACGAATTGGCCGAACCGCACCGATTCCACCGGTTGAGCTCGCGGCGGTCGCGCCCGTTTAAGAATGTTGGCAACGCGCAACGACAATTCTCTAGGCTCGAAAGGCTTGGCGAGATAATCGTCAGCGCCAATTTCCAACCCCATGATTCGACTTTCCTTCTCGTCGCGCGCGGTCAGCATCAAGATCGGTACGGTCGATGAGGCCCGCAGCGTGCGAGCGAAATCGAACCCGCTCTCGCCCGGCATCATGACATCGAGAACGAGCAGGTCGAAATTAAGCCCCTCAAGCTTGGCGCGAGCGTCCTGCGCCGTTTCAGCGGTCGAAACGCGATAACCTTCGGCACGCAGGAAGCGCGATAACAGCGCGCGAATGCGTCGATCGTCGTCGACGACCAAAAGATGCGGCGCGTCATCGGCGGGATTGGACGCCGGCGCTTGCGCGGTTTTTTGCGAAGGGTTGGCGGCGAGTGTCATGGCGCGCCGTTGCGCGCCCGCGAGCCGTTAGCAAGCGAATCGGAACGTGCAATCAGGCGCAGGACATGCTCGCGATCCTCGGCATCGATCATCCCGGCGAGAAAACGGCGCGCCGCCTCGCGCGCGTCGGGCCCCAGTTC
>DASZCJ010000338.1:0-8055 GCA_035943155.1 Xanthobacteraceae bacterium
GGACTGGCTGGTGACGCCACCCATCGCCGAGTTGTTGCGACACCACCCTGGCATTACCAACGTCATTGAGTTCGAACGCGAAGCATGGTCGACGCCCTGGCGATTGACTCCCTTTGCAGCCTACGCCCGGTTGGCCGCCAAGCTGCGCGCCGCAGACTATGATCTTGTCATTGACATGCACGGTCAGTTCCGCACTGCGGCTTTGACTCTCGCCACCGGCGCTCCAGCGCGCATCGGATTTGATAGACCGCGCGCCCGCGTATGGGACGCCTCGCTGCGAAAATTCCCGGAGCAAGCGCGCAAACATGCGTGGCAAGGCGCGCGCGAGGGAAGCTGGCTCGCCTATACACACCACATTGCAGTTCCTACCCTCGATCTTCACGCGGTCGACCGTTATTTGAATGTCGGCTCCATCCTGGGATTGGACAAAGGCCCTGCCGATTTTTCTTTTCCTATTCCGCAAGCAGCCAATTCCCGCGTCGATACGCTGCTACGCCAACATGGCATTGATCGGGCCGAGGTCGTCGCCATCGCGCCGGGCACGATCTGGGAAACAAAACATTGGGGTAACGACAAGTTCGCGCAGGTTGCCCGACACTTTCTGTCAAAGGGCTGCGCAGTGGTTTTGATTGGCTCTCAGCGCGAGCGGATCGCGTGTGAAGAAGTGGCGGATTTAGCCGCTGGTGCCGTCGATCTTGCCGGGATGACAACCCTTAGCGACTTGGCGGCGCTGATTCATCGCTCGACCATCAGCATAACCAACGATTCCGGACCGATGCATCTTGCCGTGGCATTGAATCGGCCGGTCGTAAGCATATTCGGCCCGACCGACCCGCTTTGGATCGGCCCTTATCGGCGGCCACATGCAGTTCTACACACCGAGTTGCAATGCTCGCCGTGTTACCTCCGCCGGCTCAAGCACTGCAATTACGGACATGCCTGCATGCACAGCGTATCGCCGCTCGCAGTTATCGAGCGGGCGGAAAGCGTCTTAAATGCGAGCGAAGACCGGCGAGCGACCGCGCCAGTGACGTAATAGCCAATGAGGTCAGCGCCGTTCGTTATGCGGGCGCAATTGGTGGCTTTTTTAAATCGCCTTCGTATTCGCGCAACATCGTTCCGCCTAGCACGCCGACCCCAAAAACATAAAGCCAGCCGCTGTTGAAGTCGAACAAGTGGGAGTGAACCGTCGAAGAAAGAATGTTCTCGACTACGACGACCAGGCCAAGCCATGCGACGACGCTCTGACCTCGGAACAAAGCGAGATGCGCAATCCACATGGCCCATAGCGCAGTCGCCCCGACGATGCCGAGCTGGATGGCGACCGCAAAGGTCTGATTGTGAGGATTGACGGTCGCGGTTGCTGAGGCCCCGCTGTGGCGAAATTCCTCGGCTATCGAGCCCGTGCCATGTCCGATGATCGGCGCCGATGCGATGATCATCCAAGATTCTTTTAGAAAGGCAACGTGCTCGCCGATAGACGTCGCTTTGTCGGCGGCGCGATATTCCTGCATCTCAGTGATTGAGGCCTCAATGCGGCCGCGTAGCACGGGAGCGGAGAACCACACTGCCCCGCCCAAAATCAAGGAAAGCAACATGGCGGCCAATATTCCTTTCCAACGAAATAGCCGCCAACCAAACAGCAAGAGTAGGATCGGCGCGAGAACGAGAGCAATACGGCTCGTGATCACGAAAGCGAAATTGATCAGAAACAGTGCGCCGATCGCGCCAAACGCAATTGACCAGCTCCAAGCTCGCTTGCCATGCGTCGCCAAGGCCGCGGAGCCCAAGCCCGCATAGCCCAAGGTCGCACAACCAAAGGCGCCAAAACCGCAGATCAGAAAAATGGCTCCCTGAAAAATCGTGTCGTGCACTGGCACGCCATAAACGCCGTGCCAATCATGGCCGAGCACCAGAACGATGGCGTAAGACGCGATCAAAAGTGCGATCGATGAAAGGAAGAAGCCAAAAACAGCCCAGCGCCCGTTTTCCGACCGGTGGAATTGCGCAAGCAGCAACGGAACAACGAGCAGACGGTTGAACCCGCCAAGACCGGCAAACCGATCGTGCCAGTCGACATTGGCCCACAGCATGCCAATCAGCCCAAGGGACCAGAGAACGACCGGCAAGCCGCCTGCCGCGGTGCCTAGTTCGCGCCTCACGGCTGCAGCGTCCAAGGTCGGCAGCAAAACGATCAACCAAGCGGCGATAGTGATCCCAACTGCAGTGGTCGACCATGGCAGGGAAACAGCGACGGCGACGGCAAGCCAATCGGCTAGCCGGGCGAGAAACGTGCGGTCAAAGTAGGCGATACGGGCAGCCGACATCCGGCAAATCGCGAAGCTGTGTTGTGGAAGTGCAGCCAACATTCCGGAAATTGCGCCTTCCGGCAAGTGTGATACGAACCGAGTAACAACGGTGGACGCGACTGGAATGCAGCACACCCCATCGGCTTTTGCCGCGTTGGCGATTTTGGCAGTGGCTGCCGCGCTCAGCGCATTGCTGATTGTGGCGTTGCGACCGTGGCTCGCACGTTACGCCTTGGCGAAGCCCAATGCGCGCTCGTCACACAAAGTCCCGACACCACAGGGCGGGGGAATTGCGGTCGTCGGCGCGACGATCGCCGTAACGGGCATCTTGTTCTTTTCAACCGCTGCACGCGCCGGCGCAACGTCGCCTGCCCTCTTATTCTGCGCCGTCCTTCTCATGGCGGGCATAGGGGTGATGGCGGACAAACACCCAATTTCGCCTGCGCTCCGGCTCGTGCTGCAAATCTTCGCTGTCGCTGCCGCGCTGACCGCGCTGCCGCCGGAACTGCGCCTGTTGCCTGTCCTGCCTTGGTGGAGCGAGCGCGTTTTACTGGCCGTTGCCGTATTGTGGTTTGTCAATCTAGTGAATTTCATGGACGGGCTTGATTGGATGACTGTCGTCGAGACCATCCCTGTCGCCGCGGCGCTCGCCGCCTTCGGCCTTCTTGGCATCCTGCCGTGGCAGGAAACCGTTATTAGTCTCGCATTGTGTGGCGCCACACTTGGCTTCGCTTTTTTTAATCGGCCGGTGGCGAAACTCTTCCTTGGCGATGTCGGCAGCCTGCCCATCGGGCTCGTGCTTGGCTGGTTATTGGTCGTGCTTGCCGGCAGCGGCGCACGTACCGCGGCGGTATTGCTGCCGCTGTACTATGTCGCCGACAGCACTATTACGCTTCTGCGTAGGGCCGCAAACCGTGAACCGGTTTGGCAGGCGCACCGATCGCACTTTTATCAGCGCGCCACCGAACACGGCTTTGGTGTCATCGACGTTGTCGCCAGAGTCTTTGCCGTCAATCTCATGCTGGCCGCGCTGGCCTTCGCGACAATTCTCCTGCCATCGCGAACGACCGAAATCGCCGCTCTGAGCGCCGGCGCGGCGCTTGTCACTTGGCTCTTGGCTATTTTCGCTCGCGGGCCAAACCGAGCCTGAGAAAGCAGCCAGGCGCGCGGCTGGGCTCGCGCTGCGCCAACTTTCGACGACCACGGCCTGATTCTGTAATTTTCCGTATCGTTTTCCCTTGCGTCACATTTTCGCTCGTTTCGCAGCCGATTGAACGCCGGTTGGCGGTGACCAATGACGAGGGGCGTTATCAATGAACGGCTCGCTACTTGCTGAGCTCGATCGTATTTGCAGTCAGTTCGCGTTTGCGCTGCACAACTCGGAACTTCAGGTCTACGGGACGCTGACGCTTTTGCTTCTGCTTGGAATCTTACTGTTCCCGCCGAGGAACGATCCCGCCTGACGGTCACGCGCGGAACCGCACTGGTTGTGGCGAGTTTATCGCTCGGCAACTGACATGCGGAGCGCACAAATGTTAAGCCTCGTCATAACGCTTCTGATCATCGCCCTCATCGCCGGCATTTTGGGTTTTGGCGGGATTGCAGGAGCGGCGGTGGGCATCGCGAAGATCGTATTCTTCGTCGCTTTGGTGCTGTTCGTGATTTCGCTGCTCACGACCGGTTTCCGCGGCGGCTTCGGGCGTCGCCTATAGTCGAGTGGACGTTCGTTAACGGCCTTCGATTCCGGTTTCGCGGATCACCGCCGACCACTTTAATTCTTCCCGGTCGATGACTGCCGCGTGCTGTTCCGGCGTGGTCGGTTCGGGCTCGCCGCCTTCAGCGATAATGCGCGCGCGAACCTCATCGCTGGCCAGCGCGGCGCGCAGTTCCTGGTTCAGCCGCTCGACGATGGGGCGAGGCGTGCGTGCCGGCGCCAGCAATCCGTAGGTCAGCGTAGCATCGAATCCGGGCAACCCCGACTCCGCGAGCGTCGGCAACTCGGGCAGCAAGGTCGAATGTTTGCTCGACGTCACGGCCAAAGCACGGACATAGCCGCCATCGAGCGCCGCCCGCGACACCGGAATCGGATTAAATCCAACTTTGACAAACCCGCCCATCATATCCGTGATCAGCGGATTGGAGCCTTTCTCGACGATCTGCTGAACGCGGACCCCCGCCTGTTGGGCGAAAAGGATCGACGCGAGATAGTTGACAGTGCCGGCGCCGGGCGTTGCGACCTGATAAGGCTCCTTGGACGCCTTCATCAGTGCGATCAGTTCGCCGACGGTGTGAACCGGCAGATCGCGATGAACGAGCAACAGCGCCGGCGCCGACGCGATCAGGCCGAGCGGCGCGAAATCCTTGCGCGGATCGTAACCGGCATTGCTGAAAATGTGCGGACCCGTCGTCAGCGTCGAGGTATAGCCGAGGATGATGGTGTAACCGTCGGGAGCGGCGCGCGCGACTTCGCGGGTTCCTACCGTACCACTGCCACCCGCATTGCGATTCTCGATGACGATCCGCTGCCCGAGGGCAGCGCTCATCTTATCGGCGACCGCGCGAGCCATAATATCGTTGGTACCGCCAGGCGGCAGCGGGATAACGAGGATGATCGGGCGGGTGGGGTAATTATCTGCCGCCAGTCCCCCGGCTATGACGAAGACAATTGCTGCTGCCGCAACGCAAGCAAGCATCGTCAATCTCGCCACGCCTTCCCGCACTTTTTGCCTCCACTTTTTTCTTGCTCGACAGACCGCTGACGGCCGATAGTCGGACCCAGACTACAGCCTATCCGCTGCCCCGACTCGTTGCCATCGTGCGCGCTCAATCTATCAGTGAAATCCGAAATGAGCTGGTCCGAGACGTTCCTCAAACTGTTGAAGGATAACGACGTCCGGCTCATCACCTATGTGCCGGACAACGTGCTCACGCCGCTGCTCGCCGGAGTTAATGCCGACAATTATTTCTTACCGGTCACCGCCACGCGCGAAGACGAGGCGATCGGTACCGTAAGCGGCGCTTATATGGCGGGGCTCCGCGGCGCGGTGATGATGCAGACGTCGGGCTTTGCGCTTATCGCCAACGCACTCGCTTCGCTGGTGCTGCCGTATCAGATCCCGGCCGTCATGGTGATCTCCGAGCGTGGCACGCTCGGCGAATTCAACATCGGACAGTCTCTGGTCGCGCGCACGATGCGACCGATGCTCGACACGCTCGGCATTGTGCACCACACCCTGGCCGACGAGACAAACTTGGCGTTCGTCGTCGATACATCGATCAAGCAGGCCTATGCGACGCAGGCGCCGGTCGCCTTCATTCTCTCGCCGCTCCTGACCGGGGGTAACCCCGCAGCCAGGGCAAAATTGAAGATTTGAGGGTTTCCGTGGTGAGCAACGAACGAAAGGCAGTCCAAACGCTCAATCGTACTGCGCTGACCAAGCTTCTGGTCCGGAAGCTTCGCCACGACGAGGCCGTCATCGGTGGCATCGGCAACAGCAATTTCGATTTATTCGCCGCCGGCCATCGGCCGCAGAACTTTTATATGCTCGGCAGCATGGGATTGGCCTGCCCGATCGCGCTCGGCGTCGCCCTGGCACAGCCCGAACGCGGCGTCATCGCGCTTGAAGGCGACGGTTCGATTTTGATGGGACTTGGCTGTCTCACGACGATCGCGAACGTCAAGCCGCGCAATCTGACCGTCATTATTTGGGATAATGGCATCTATCAGATCACCGGTAAGCAGCGCGCCGCGACCGCCGGCGAAACCGACATCGTGGTGGTGGCGCGCGGCGCCGGCATCGCCAATAGCGCGTGGGTGCGCGACCAATCGCATTTCGACAAGTTGCTCGACCGTCGCTTTGACGACGGCGGCCCGGTTCTGTTGGCGGTCAAGATCGACGACGAACCGGGGCAAGGTCAGACGCCGCGCGATCCCGCCCTCATTCGCAGCCGTTTCATGAAAGGGCTCGGCACCGGGCGCGGCGGCGCGTTGGAAGCGTAGCAACCCTTCGCGTTTACCCGATCGAGCTCGCGGTTCAAGCGCCGCACGCCGACACTCTAGTCAATCTGCGCCACGCCCGCTTTGGTGATGATGTCGTGATACTTGACGATTTCATCGCCGATAAATTTTTTGGACTGATCGAGGCTCATATAAATGGCCTCCGCCCCCTGCTGGGCAAACCGCGCGCGCACGGACGGCTCCTCGACTGCGGCTTTCAATGCGCTGTTGAGCTTGGCAACAATCGCGGGCGGCGTGCGGGCCGGCGCTAACAGTGCAAACCAGCCAGACACGATGTATTGCGGCAGGCCCGCTTCCTTCGTCGTGGGCACATCCGGCAGAGCCTCCAAGCGATTGGCGCCCGCGACGGCAAGCGCCTTCGCGCCTTTCGCGGCGAGCGCGGCGGAGATGTTAGGATACCATTGAAAACCGAGCGGCACTTGGCCGGACATGAGGTCCGGCATGTACTGCCCGATATTGCGATACGGAACGTGGGTGATTTTCACGCCGGTAAGCTGAGCGAAATATTCACCGGCGAGGTGCTGTGAGCTGCCGATTCCGACCGAGCCGTAATTAAGCTCGCCGGGATGAGCCTTCGCGTAAGCGATGAGCTCTTGCAGGCTGTTCACCGACAATTTGTTGCTGGCGACCACGACGATCGTGAACGATGCGAAGGGTGAGATGATGACGAGGTCCTTTTGGGGATCGTAGTCGAGATGCTTGTAGAGCGTGACATTGGCCGCAACCGGCCCCGATCCGCCGCCAACGACCGTATAGCCGTCGGCCGCCGCTTTGGCGGCGTCGGCAGTGCCGCTATTGCCGCCTGCCCCGGGCCGATTTTCGACAATGATCGGCTGTCCTAAGGATTTAGCCATGTGGTCAAACAAAATGCGGCTAACCACGTCGCTCGCGCTGCCGCCGGCGAAGGGCACAATCGCCGTGATCGGCCGCGTCGGATAGCTCTGCGCCCGCGGAGTAGCGGCTGCCGCGAGCAGCGTGACAGCAAACGCGGCACTGGCCCATAGTATTTTTCTAAAGAAAACCATTTGTCTGTCCTTCAATATGTCAGGAGCAAGCTCGGTGATCGGGGTCACGAGCTCGGCTTGCGGAAATGCTTCGCTAGGCCTTGCCAACCTTCGAAATAATCATGTTGCAGCTCTGAGGATTCGATGGCGTAGCGCGTAAGCCGCATGGCGTAACGGCTTTCGAACATGAACGCCATCGTCTCTTCGAGCTTATGCGGTTTGAGTTCGGCGCGGGTCGCCCGTTCCCAGGTGTCGGCATCCGGTCCATGGGCGCTCATACAATTGTGCAGACTGGCGCCACCGGGGAGAAAACCCTCGGCCTTGGCGTCGTAGACGCCCTGCAACAGGCCCATGAACTCGGTCATGGTGTTGCGATGAAACCAGGGCGGCCGGAATGTGTCCTCACCCACGAGCCAGCGCGGCGGGAACACCACGAAGTCGACATTGGCGGTCCCCGGCACATCCGAGGGTGCGTTCAGCACCGTATAAATGGACGGATCGGGATGGTCGAAACTAACCGTGCCGATCACCATAAAGCGCCTCAGATCGTACTTGTAAGGCGCCAAATTGCCGTGCCACGCCACGACATTGAGCGGCGAATGGTCCATCTCCGCCGCCCACAAATTGCCCTGGAATTTCGAGACCAAAATGCAGCCATCGCTGGTGTCTTCATAAGCGGCCACTGGACTGAGAAAGTCGCGTGGGTTGGCGAGGCCATTCGAGC